>NZ_CDWTMO010000049.1:0-23304 GCF_977946435.1 Frankia sp. CgKIO3
AGACAGAACAGCCGGAACCGACACACCGACGACCATCAAGATCCAACTAGTGGAAGCGGCATTGAGGCCAGCGGAAGGAAGGGGGGCATCGCTTCCGGCGGGTCCCCGGACGAGCCGGGGTGGGAGCCGAAGGCCGCGGCGGCGCGGCGCACCGCGAGGTCGGGCACCGGGTCCAGGGTGATTTGCTGGGCCGCGACGATCCGCGCCGCGAACATACGGACGAACCAGTAGTATCCGCCCGCCCCGAGCAGCATCTTGCGCATCATCCAGAGCAGGCCGCGCTGGCGGTAGGTGTCGGGGAGTCCCGCGCTCGCGTCCGCGAGATCCTTCGTCGCGATCGCCGGGACGGGATCCTGCACCGGACGCCACAGCACCCGGATGAAACCATCCTCCAGCCTGGTCGTACCGGCCTTGCTGAAATTTTCGATGCGCGAGTGGAAGACCTCCCACTCGCGCCCGCACCAGGCGTCCCTGAAAAAGGGATCGGAACAGAGCGCCACCATCACGCGGGTTCCACCGGCGCCGGCGGCCAGGGCCAGGTCGGCGTCCATGCCGGGACGCGGGCGGGTGTCCAGGATTCCGCCCACCGCGGAGCCAACCTGAACCCGCAGCTCGTACTCGAGATCGGCGTGAAAGCGCTGCACCCAGCGCCGATCCTCATCTGCCGCATAGGAGATGAAGAAGTAGTTCTTCATCGGGTACCCTCAAAATCCAGCACCATGCGCATCCAGCACCATGCGCATCCAGCACCATGCGCCCCCGAACCTACCGTCACCCAGCGGACGGTGGCATCAGACGCTATCAGCCGACCGACGGCATGGCGATAGCCGTCCGCCCGGTTTCCTCAATGATCGTTCAACAACGATCGTCCAACATGGATGTGGCGGGAACAGGCCGGTCCATCGAGTACGTCCCGCGTCCCGCGGACGTCTACCGCCGGTCACCGGATGCCCCGGGCGGAACTTTCTGCTTTCCGTCAGATTTCCGTCGGCGCGTTTTCCCGGCGACCTCCCTCAGCGCACCTCCCAGTGCTCGGGTTCGAGCCGGAGCCAACGATCAATCTCCGCTCGCCACCAGATCCGGGTCCCGCCCCAGGTGGCGGTGCGATTTACCACCGCAGCCGGGCTCGGCGCGGCCGGATCGACCCGGAGCCGATGGTCGACCGCCTGGCGGGTCAGACCCAGCGCCCGAGCGATGTCGCCGGACCCGACAAGCAGCGGTAGTCGATCCACGGTTGCCGACGTTAGCCAATTCGGGCCGGCCGATGCCGCCGGTGGCCGCGGCCGTCCCCGGCCACGATCCCGGAGACTGCGTAACGATGCCGACGCCAATCGGTCGGTGACCATTCCTCCCCAGTAGGCTACCGGTCGTCGGACACCCGTCGCCGCTCGCGACCAGCGGTCTCGACCGGTACCGGTCGGTACTGATCGGTACTGATCGGTACTGATCAAGACAGTCTCCTGGATGCGCGCACCAGCGACACACGCATGTGCTTGGGTAGTCACGTATCGCGAACATCATGCTGGCCGGGGCCGCCGGGCCAGAGAGTGTCGTGGGATCGGAGAACCGTGGGCATTGACGTCGTCAAGGGTGGAATCGTCGCGCTCACCGGAGCCACCGGCGGACTGACGCACATCACCGTCGGCCTCGGCTGGGATCCGAATGCTCCCGGATCGGAGGAGTTCGACCTGGACGCGAGCGCCATTGCCCTGCAGGCGGACGGGCGAGCCCCCAACCGCAGCTATTTCATCTACTACAACAACCTCAGCAGTCCGCGCGGCGAGATCGTGCACCGCAGTGACAACCTCACCGGTGAGGGTGCGGGCGACGACGAACAGATCGAGGTGCGTCTCAACCTGCTGTCCAGTGCGATAACGCGCATCGTCTTCCCGGTCAGCATCCACAACGCCGACTATCGACACCAGAGTTTCGGCAACGTGACCGGCGCCTATATCCGGGTCATCAACGCGTCGACCGATGACGAACTGGTGCGGTACGACCTCACCACCGCCGCCGCGCGGGATACCTCGATGTTGTTCGGTGAACTCTACCGGGATCAGGACGGCTGGCGCTTCCGGGCACTCGGCCAGGGTGGGGTCAACGGCCTGGCGGCGATCGCCCGCGGCTACGGCCTGGACGTCTGACACGGCCTGGGCATCTCACACGGCTTGAACGTCTGACACCGCCGGGCGCCGGCAGGGGGGATGGCGGGCGGCGCGGGCGCCATCCCCGTCGCCGTGGATGTATACCGGGACGGACCGAACCGGCGTGGAAGATCAGCGTGGGATGGACGTGTGCTTGAACTCGTTCAGCTCGGGCCAACCGGTCACCAGGTCGACGATGCGCTCCACCGCACGGATGGAACCCGCTGGGTCGGCACCGAGCGGCGCACGGCTCATCAGCCGGACGAACACGGCCTGGTCACCGGCGACCCAGGTCGGCACGCCCCAAACGGTATGCGAGGCGACGTACTGCTCGTGCTCGGCGCGGACCTTGTCGAGGGCGCCATCGTCAACCCGGGCGAGCACCTCGTCGGCGGGCAGCCCCACCCCCGCGAGCGTCTCCCGGATGACTGTACGGTCCTCCAGGTGACGGCCCTCGTCGTGACGCGCCGCGAACAGTGCCCGGTGCGCGGCGGGGAACAGATCCGGATATTCGTCGCGGACGACGACGCCAGCCCGCAGGGCGAGGATCCCGGAGTCCTGCTCGGGCTTCTCCCAGACGGTGGGTTGTCCCTCCTCCACGTGCGCCTGCCCCAGCGAGAACGGGAGAAAGGTGACGTTCCAGTCGGCACCGGCCGCGAGACCAATCAAAACGTGTTCATGTGCGTTGCGGGCGAACGGGCAACGGTAATCCCAGGTAATCGCGAAGGTGACAGAATTCATGTCGCGGGCAACACCCGGGCCGTCCCCGGTGTTCCAGCCGAGATGCACGGCTGTTCAGGCGCTCCGTTGCCGCCTGCTCCGACGGCTTTCCATCGCGGCTCTCATCGCAGCTGTCCGTGGCCGCTATCCATAGCGGGCGGACCCAGCTTCCACGCTACCAGGCTGATCGGTTACTTTCCGTATCATGATGGGGGTTGAAGTGGCGTTGTGGGGACTGTTCGGCGGCTTCGCTGTCGAAGGTCTCGATCTCTACACCACGGTCCGCCGACGGGGCCGGTGGCCCTGGCAGACCGGGAAATCCCAGGAAGCGGGCCCCTGGGCCTACCTCTGGTTGCCGAACTGGTCCGTCTCGCCATCGGCGCCGGCCTGGCTGCGGCCGCCGGCGCCTCGGGCCAGGTCGACACCGCCTTCGCCGCCCTCGCGGTCGGGGTTGCCGCCCCCTGGTCGTGGAGCGCCTCGCCCGCGCCGTCCCCCTCGATCCCAGGACAGCCGCCGCGACAGAGCCGGCCGTATCGAACCCCCAGACAGGAGGCTGACCATGCGCGCCGACTCGTTCGCCGGTCAGGTCCTCGCCGTCCTGTCCCGTCGCACGCCTGCCTTCACCCTTCCCGAGGACGAACCGCAGACCTTCCCGGACCGTGCTCGCGCCCTGCTCCTGCGCACGACGACCAAGGTCCCAACCGGTCACGCCGCGACAGTCGAGCCCACCCGAGGGAGCCCGGCACCCCCCAATCCTGAAACGATCAACCTTTCGGACAGCGTCCGGCCCGCCGCATCCCCCGCCCGCCGTCCGGTCCCTGATCATCGCAGGCAGGTGCACCGCACGGCCGCCGCGGTTCTCGCCGTTCTCGTGGCCGCCGGGGTCGGTTCTCTCGCCGTCCGCGAGGGCGATCCGCAGCCGATCACCCCTGGCGGGACGGCCCACCTACTCGGCGCCCCGTTGACCGGCCGCACCGGCGCCGTGACGTCCGTGGCGTTCAGCCCGAACGGGGGCACCCTTGCCACCGCCGGGGATGACGGAACGGTGCGACTGTGGAACGTCACCGACCCGACCAGCTCGTACCAGCTCCACCCGCTGCTCCCCGGCTACCCCGGCGCCGTGGCATCGGTGGCGTTCAGCCCCGACGGACGGACCCTCGCGACCGGCGGGGCAGCATTCCGACGGAATACGGCTGTGGGACGTCACCGACCTGACCAGCCCCCACCAGCTCGGCACACCGTTCGGCATATCGCTCGACGGATCCGCCCCTAAGCTCCCGCCCGCCGTGCTCTCGGTGGTTTTCAGTCCGGACGGACGCACCCTCGCCATCGACGTCCCCGGCGCATGGGTGCAGCTGTGGGACGTCACCCACCCCGCCCGACCCCGCGAGCTCGGCCGGCTACAGGTCTCCGCCGACCGCGCCAAAAGCGCGACATCGGTGGCGTTCAGCCCGGACAATCGCGTCCTCGCCACCGGCAGCGCCAACACCACGGTGCGACTCTGGCAGGTTTCCTGAGGCCCGGCCGGCGACCGGAGGAGGCGGCCTCGGTGGTCGTCCTCCCGGTCATCATCGGGGGCTACGGCGCCGAGGCGGTGTCCAAGGCGGCGGAGGCTGCCGCGGCATCGGGTGGGGCGCCCGGCTGGGTGGATCGATCCCGGCCGGGCCCAACCCCCGCCGCGCGGCGATCAGGCCGCGCAGGTAGACCACCGCCGCGATAATCACGGTGATGTCGTCGATCAGTCCGATCGGCCCCAGCGGAATCTCCGGGACGGCGTCCACCGGGGAGATGACGTAGGCGAGGCCCGCCAGGGTCGCCACGAGGCCCCGCAGCGGCAGCCGGTACTTCCGGACGACGACCAGCGCGGCCACGGCCAGCGCCAGGATGATCACGACGAGGACCC
Organism: Frankia sp. CgKIO3; assembly: GCF_977946435.1. Lineage (NCBI taxonomy): Bacteria > Bacillati > Actinomycetota > Actinomycetes > Frankiales > Frankiaceae > Frankia > Frankia sp. CgKIO3. Next base: position 4,768 of record NZ_CDWTMO010000049.1, read on the forward strand.
CGAGGGCGACGAGCAGCCCGGTTCCGACGTTGTCACTCATCGCTGCCCACCACTCATCCCTGCCCACTGTCGTTCATCGCTGTCCGCTCCCGCAAGATCGGCCGGATCCGTCGGCTCATCGTGTCATCACTCGATGGATCGTCACCGATCCCTCGCGATGATCCTCGATCAGGATGCCCACCCGGCGCCATCTCGAACATCGGAACAGCATTTTCATCCGGCGGACGCGTCGGTGGCCGCGCCGGTAGGCTTCGCCCTGTGTCCCGGACGGATTCCCCGGTTTCGCCCGGGCGGCTGCTGGCCGTCAGTGACGTGCATGTCGCCTACCCCGAGAACCGGCGGATGGTGGAGGACATCGCACCCGGATCATCCGGCGACTGGCTGATCCTCGCCGGTGACGTCGCCGAGACGGTCGCCGATATCGAGACGACGTTCAAGCAGCTCAGCGGGCGTTTCGCGAAGGTTGTCTGGGTGCCGGGGAATCACGAGCTGTGGACTCCCAAGCAGGACCCGGTGCAGCTACGCGGCGAACAGCGCTACCGGCATCTCGTGGAGATCGCCCGCGGGCTGGGTGTTGTCACCCCGGAGGATCCCTATCCGGTCTGGGAGGGCACGGGCGGTCCCGTCGTCGTCGCGCCGTTGTTCGTGCTCTACGACTACACCTTTCGTCCCGCCGAAACGGCGACGAAGGAGGAGGCGCTGGCCCTGGCCCGGGAAAGCGGGATCGTGTGCACCGACGAATGGGTGCTGCACCCGGACCCGTATCCCACCATCGACGCCTGGTGCCAGGCCCGGGTCGCGCAGACCCGGACGCGCCTCGGCGACATCGATCCGACAATGCCAACGGTGCTCGTCAACCACTGGCCACTCGTCCGTCAGCCCACCGCGGTACTGCGGTACCCCACATTCGCGCTGTGGTGCGGCACCACGAGCACGGCCGACTGGCACACGCGGTTCCGGGCCAGCGCGGTCGTCTACGGTCATCTGCACATTCCCCGCACCACCTGGTACGACGACGTCCGCTTCGAGGAGGTCTCAATGGGCTACCCCCGGGAACGCGCGGCGTGGGGCAAGCCATGGTCCGGGCTACGGCAGATCCTGCCCTTCCCCGCACCGCCGGCCCGCCGGGACTGAGCGCGATGCCGGGATCGAGTTCCACGCCGGGATCGAGATTGGCGCCGGGGGCAGGCTCGGCGCCGCCGGGGGCCCCGGCTTCGACGTCAGTAACGGGTACCGGGGTAACGGGTAGCGGAGTAAAGAGGGTGGATCCGCGCCTGCTTGCGAGCCTGCTGCCCGCGGCGGCCGTCGCCGTCGAGGCATTCGAGGACGATCCCTCGGCCGTGCTGTTCCCCGAGGAGGCCGCGCTGCTGAGCCGCGCGGTCGACAAGAGGCGCCGCGAGTTCACCACCGCCCGGGTATGCGCGCATCGCGCGCTGGAGGGGCTCGGGCTTCCGGCGGCGCCGATCCTGCCCGGTTCCCGCGGCGCACCCGGCTGGCCGGACGGAGTGGTGGGAAGCATCACCCACTGCGCCGGCTACCGGGCGGCCGCGGTGGCCCGGGCGGCGGAGGTCCACACCATCGGCATCGACGCCGAGCCGAACGAACCCACACCCGGCGGGGTGCTGAAGGAGATCACCGTTCCCGCCGAGGAGGGCTGGCTCGCGGCCCTCACCCGCACCCGCCCGGCCGTCTGCTGGGACCGGCTGCTGTTCAGCGCCAAGGAGTCCGTCTACAAGGCGTGGTACCCGCTGGCGGAACGTTGGCTTGGCTTCGGAGACGCCGCCCTCGTGATCCACCCGGGCACCGCACCTATGGGCCCGCCGGCGCCGGGCCCGGCCGCCCGGGGCACCTTCATCGCGAAACTCCTGGTGGCGGGGCCGCGGCTAGCCGGCGGTGAGCTGACCGGCTTCGACGGTCGTTGGCTCTCGGCCCGCGGCCTGCTGGTCACCGCGATCACCGTGCCGCACCTGGACGGCACCCCCGTGACGACGGCATCCCCCCAGACGCACCCTGCCTATCCGGAGGGATAAATCGGGCACGAAAGGCTCTGGAAAGACAAGGAACCGGATCCTGGTCAACCGCCGCCGCACGGACCCGCCGAACGCGACGCTAGGCAGACGCGACGCTAGGCAGAGTCGTCCACGTCCACGACAATCTCCCCGCCCAGCACGAAGCCTCCGGACAGACGCAGGTCGTCACCGCTCCAGAACCGCCCCGGGTCGTACCAGTTCGGATGGCGACCGGACGGCAGCAGGCCCATCGCCTCGTAGGTAACAGCCACGACCTCGGCGCAGTACGCGGTCTCCAGCGCGTACTCGCTCATCATCCGGCGGGGACGCGGAAGCCGGCCACGCAGCCAGCGTGTCGCCAGCCGGGCCGTGGACGGAAACGGCGTGCCGTCGAGCCGTGCGACGGTCCGCAGCACGGCATCCTCCTGCTCGGCGCGGACCGCGGGCTCAAGCTGACGCAGCCAGGCCCGCTGGCCGTAACGGCGCGCCCAGACCTCCACCGCCGCACGCAGGTCGTGCAGCTGCACGCCGCGCTGATGCGTGCCCGCCCAGACGTCCGGCAACGATTTCCCCAGCTCGGCGTGCCACATCAGCGGCGGAAGATCGTCAACGACCACCGCCATGCCGACATGGTTCACCGGGATGTTGGTCGTCGTCTGGATCGCCCGGTCCACCGCCGTGCGGCCGCGGAACAGCCACACGCGTCAGTTCCAGGGCATCGGCCAGGCTGATCCGCGAATCAGGCATGCCGGTAGCATGCCGCAGCCGACGCAAGGGCGCCCTAACCTGGACGGATGAATCGCGCTCGATGGGGAAAGCTGCTCGGCGTAGCCGGACTCGCCGGAGTGGCCGCCACCGGCGTGCTCGTCGCGCGCAGCCAGCGCCAGCGGGTCGCCTATTCCCCCGAGGAGGTCCGCGCCCGCCTGCACGCGCGGCTGGCCGCGTCCGACGCCCCGCAGGCCGACGAGGATGGTTCCACCCTTGCCTGATCCTCGGCATCGGGCTCACGGTGCGTTCTCACTCCGGACCCGCCGGACCCGCGCAACCGGCCGCGCGGCGCTGAAAATCGCTGGACGGCACGACTGGGAATGATGAGATCGAGCCATGAGCACCCGTACCTTCCGCATCACCGTCCGCGGCGCCTTCGACGGGCTGACCGATGACCAGCGCACCGAACTGCTGGCCCACGCGGCGGAACACGATATCCTGCAGGCCGCGTTCACGCCGAAGGGCAGCCTTACCTACAACATCGCCACCAGGCCCTTCTTCACCTTCCGTTTCTTGGATTCCGGCGAGACCGAGGAGGACATGGTGGCCGCGACCGACCGTGCGCGGGCGACCGCCGCAGCCTGGCTGACCGAACGCGGCTACCGCTACAAGAACCTCCGGTCGCAGGCCGAGGATCTTTCCGAGGTCCCGTTGGGTGCCCGTGGACGGCGCGCCGCCCGACAGATCTGACCGGGTCTCTGGGCGCGGGCAGCCGCGGTCGTCGCCGAGCCGCGGATCGATGCGGAGATGGTCGATGGTGTCGTAACCGTGGGCGGAGGAGGCGAAGATCGGCCCGAGCGCGAAGCCGGACGCACCGAGCCGGCGCACAGGCTTACTGCGGTCTTCGGGTCTGGGAGGCTCCCTGAGGAGCGTTCACGGCCCGTTCTGGAGGGCACGGACGGTGCGCCATCAGTGCAGCGGGACGGTGTTGAGCGCCCGGTGCAGGCTGCCGAACTGCTTGTGATGTTCATCGAACGGCACCGCGACGGTCTGGATCCCGAACCGGGACAGCACCGGTTCGGTCCAGGGCGCACTCGCCGTGGATACCAGGGCGGCCGGCTCCGGCCGGAGGACCGATTCTGATTCCGGCCGGAGGACCGATTCCGGCGGCGCGAAGGCCGGCAGGAAGAACACCCCCGCGGCGAAGGCGGCGACCATGTCCGGTGCCAGCGGACAGACGGCGAGATTGATCGTTCGCAGGGCGTCGACCAGCGTCGTCTCCCGGCCGGCGACGCCGTCGCGTTCCACCACCGCCGGGGCGTGCAGCCGATCGGCGGCGACGAGGGCGATCCCCGGGCCGAGGCCGAGCCAGGAGTTCAGATGGGGCTGGCCGTCACGCCGCAGCTCGTCGCGGACCCGCACCACGTGACCGAAGCTGGCCAGCAGATGCGGACGCAACAGCCCCCAGACTGCCGGGCTGGTCCGCCAACTGGTGCCGAGGACGGCCACATCGCCGCAGCTCACCAGATCCCCGCCTTCCAGGAACAGCGGCTCCGGGACGCGGACCTCGGCCGATCGGCCCCGCAACCCGCGCAGCACGGCCGCCATGACGACCGTCTCGCGGGCCCGGTCCCGGCGCCGCAACCGGCCGACCGCGACCGCTTCACCGAGATCGACATAATGATCACGGGGAAACATCAACCCGGCCAAGGGACGCAGGGCGTAGCTCTCGTCCGCCTGATCGGGACCGATCACGCCGCGGGCGGCGCCGGGGTCGAGCAGCAGCCGCGGCTGGCGCAGCACCACCGGCACCAGCGCCGGCGCCGACCAGTCGTGGAGCGCCTCGCGGGCGGCGGCCATTCGCAGGTCGTCCTCGGCGCTGACCGCACGGACGGCGAGCTCGATCAGGACCTCCCGGGGCAGCGCCGCGAGGATCTCGGACGGGGCACAGGGACGGGCCCCAAGGTCGGCGAGCGCCGCTCGCACCGCGGCGGACTCGGCCGCGGCCCGGACCGGGTCGTAGGACGGACGGGGTGCCAGGAACACCGACGTCTCGGCCGGCTGCACCACCGTCGGATTCTGGATGAGAACCATCGGCCCGGTCATCCGGTGACCAGGTAGCGACCGCACCGGCCCGGCACCCCCAACACCATCACCCCCAACACCGACACTCCCGCCGCGACGGCAGCACCCGCCACGGCGCACCCTCGGCCCCCATCAGCCAACGAGGAGAAAGGAACGGAAAAGCGGAACACAGCCGCGGGGAGAGCGTGAAAGCAACAGCCGCAGACAGATCGACGGCGATGTCCGTACTCGCCCGCCGGACGCCGACCCATATGCGAAGAATCATCTGTCCGATTTCTCGCTGGCGCGTTCCACCTCGGCATTATGCGACCGGGACGCGGAGCCCGGGATACCGCGGGTACGCGACGTGCCGATCGGGCAGGCGTTTACGTGTTCATAATCAGGGTGAGCGACGGCGGCAACGGAATTAGATCCGCATGACAGCCGCGCCGAACGGAGCCCCTGCTGCCGCCGCCGCCACGCGCACCAGCCCGGCGGCACGTGCCGCCGTGGCCTCGGCGTCCATCGGGGTCGAGCCGACCGCCAACACCTCGCCGATGCGGTCGCCCGACGAGCGCAGCGGCGGGATGGACGTGCCAGGGGTGACCGCCAGCGCTACCCGCCGCACCCCGGGCACCGCCCGCGCGACCTCGACGCCGTCGACCGCGTCGACCCGACCGGGCCGGGCACTCAGGAAGCGGATCGCCGCGGCGGCGCTCGCCACCGCGGCCGGCGCGGGCTGCCTCCCAGAGAGGATCTCCAGGTAGTCCGCGACCAGCGAGGTTCCGTAGGCCAGGTCGATGAGTTCGACCAGGCTGTCACCGGGGATCCGCCCGGCGCACTCGATGAGCACCGGGTCGTCCGGGCAGCGGGCGGTCAGCATCCATTCGGCGTGCAGGATGCCGTCCCGGAAGCCGATCGCCGCGATGAGACGCGTCAACGCGCGGCTCAGCACGGCGGTCCTGGCCGCGGGTCCGGGGGCCGGCACGACGTGCCCGGTCTCGACCGGGCAGCACCCGCTTCGCCGTCACGTTGACGAAGCTCGGCACGCCGTCGCGAACCAGCGCCTCCACGCTGAACTCCGCGCCGACCATCCGGCTCTCCACCAGGTAGCGCCAGTGCAACGGGCGGTTGGGAAGCGCGCCGTCGTCGAGGGCGGCAACCGTCGCCGACCAGATGGCCGCCAGGTCGAGCGGCCCGTCCTCCACCGCGTCGAGGATCTGCACGCCGAGGCTGCCGTGCCGGTTGGCGGGTTTGAGCACCACCGGGCTCTCCACCCCGAAGGCCGCGAGGTCACCCGGGCCGAAGACCTCCCTCCAGCGCGGGGTCGCGATGCCCGCCGCCGTCGCCGCCCGGCGCAGCTCGATCTTGTCTGACAGGCATCGGGCGGCCCCGACTCCCGCGCCCGGCAGGCCCAGTGCGGCCGCGGCCAAGGCCGCAGCGGGGACGCTATGCTCCAGGGCCGGGACGACGGCGGTAAAGGGTCCCCCGGTGGCCGCCGCGGCGAGCACGACGGGGAGGAAGTCCTCGCTCTGGTGGTAGGCCGCCGGGAGCAGGGCCGCCACGCAGGGCAGCTTCTCGACAGCCGGCCGCACCCGCCGCCGGTCGATCAGATCCGGGTCCTCGACGAGGGTGACACTGCCCGGCGGCAGCGCCGAACCCAGCTGGTTGAGCAACGCCTGCCCGAATCCGATCACCAGGACACGCACGGGACGGTCTCCTCTCTTGGCATCCTCCCCGCCCTCAAGGACGGAGCCTGCGCGCTACGTTTCCCGGTCACGTCGTCAGGCCTCGACCAGACCGCGGCCGCGGAACCCGGCGGCCGGATGCCTCCACACAATCCTTGACGTCGAAGGGAAGGACATCGAGGGGAAGAACGGACGCCGCATCGGCCGGTGACTCCGCGGGCGCGCCCGGTACCACTGCGGAGCCCCGGAAGAATGCGACAGAAAAAGGCACCGTGGCTTCGACCACGACCGCTCTGAACAATAGAGGAAAAAATATCGTATGAATTTCTGAGATTTTCGACAGGTTCGCCCCGGAGCACTCATCCGGAGTTCGATCCGATAGCCCGGTGAAATTCGGAGTGGAACATTCGCCGTCCACCATTGAGATCCGTCAGGAGACGTTCCATCAGCATCACTCGGACGATACTAACAGCCGCACACGACGGACGAGGTGGCAACCACGGAGCACCGGAAATGGTTACCCCTACTTAACATAGCGATCATGCAGCGGAGGACGCCGTCGGGAGACCGGCTGACCAGGCTCGGGGCCGGCCGGCTCCCCGGATCAGGGCGCGCGGACTCCCGGCCCGCACGGACTCCGGAAGACCGGAACCAGCAGCGCGCCGCCACGAGTCGTCACGCGTCGTCACGCGTCGTCAGGCAACGAACTCGCCGACCAACCAGACGAGCACCGGCGCGACGCCGGCGGCGAGCTCCACGACCACACTGACCCCGAAGGCGACAATCGCGGCCCAGGTCGTACGGCCCGCCGCTCGCGCATCCCCCAGCCGCGCCAGCTCGGCCAGGTAGATCCCGACCACTCCACCGATCAGGAGCCCGACGACCGGCACCACAAAGAAGCCGATGATCGCGCACACCGCGCCGATGGCCAGGCTGGGCCACGGCACCCCCCGACCGGCGGTAGCCCGAGCCGGCAGGACGTACTTGGTGAGCACCCCGATCACGAACAGCGCGGTCATGAGCGCCAGCACGATCCAGCGGCCGACTCCCCCACCGTCCGCGATCACCCACCACAGACCCGCGCCCCAGACCAGGACGAGGCCCGGTAGTACCGGGAGGACGACGCCAACCAGGCCGACGGCCATCACCAGAGCGACAACGAGCAGCCCGCCGGTACTTATGGCGCGACCTCCTTCACCGGCATCTCCCGATCTCCCGATCTCCCGCGACGGTAGCGTTGCTCCCCACCGCCGCGGCAGCACTGTTCTCCGCCATATTGTTTTCCGCCATATTGTTTTCCGCCATGCGCCGACCCACCTCGGCGAAGGCGGCACGCAGTTCGGCAGGGGCGAGCACCACGACCCCGTCCGCCAAGGCACACAGTTGGCTGAGCGCCACCTGGAGCCCCTCCGTCGCGAACTCCACCTCCCGCCAGCCGTCGGCGTCAGGCGGGCCCGCCGCGGCGACGGCCTCCCGCGCGGCCAACGGATCGACGACCTGCCGCAGGCGGGTCAATGCAACCGGGGATAACCGCAGCCGACAGGTCCAACGCAGCAGGGTCCGGGCGAAGTCCTCGTTCGACGCGGCCCACCAGCGGGCGAGGTCGAAGCCGGCGGGCCGCTCGAAGGGCTCTGGCCGGACCATCGCGTGCCTCAGCCGCGCGACGCGATAGCTGCGCACGTCGGCCCGATGACGGGTGACAAGGTACCATACCCCCGCCTTACACACGAGCCCGAGCGGGTCGAGCCGGCGGGCGACCTCGCGGTCCCGCCGGGCGTAGCGGACGTCGACCCGATGCCCGGACCAGACCGCCCCGGCGACGGTTGCCGGGTGCGGGACGGCCTCGTCGCGATGGGACCAGCCAGGCGCGTCGAGGTGGAATCGCTCCCGTACCCGCGCGGGGTGCTCGCGGGGTTCCGGCGGGAGCGTGGCGAGGAGCTTGGTCCGGGCGGCCGCGGCGGACGCCGCCATCCCGAGTCCGCCCAGCACCTCTCCCCCCGCCCCGGCGAGGACCAGGGCGGCCGCCTCGTCGCCGGTCAGGCCGTCCAGCCGGGTGCGCCACCCGTCCAGCAGCCACACCCCACCGGCCCGCCCGGTCTGCGTCCACAGCGGCACGCCGGCCGCCTGCAGGGCGGCGATGTCACGGTGCACGGTGCGCACGGACACCTCGAGCTCGGCGGCCAGTTCGGCGGCCGTCGCCCGCCGCACGGCCTGCAGATGCAGGAGCAACGCGGTAAGCCGACTCGATCGCACGTCTGGGAAGCCTAGCCGTGAACCAGGACAGCAGATGGCAGAGTTTCCGGGTCACGATGGCGCGGTGACGACATCCTGGCGCGACTTCGAAACCGCGCAACCCGCCCTCGCCGAAACCGCACGCACCCGGTTCGCGGCATTCCGCCATCACATCCTGGCCACCGTGCGTGCCGACGGCTCCCCGCGCACGAGCGGAATCGAGACGAACTTCCGGTTCGGGGAGCTGTGGCTCGGGAGCATGCCAGATGCGCGCAAGTCCCGGGACCTGCGTCGCGACCCCCGGTTCGCCCTGGCCGCCAATCCCGGGCCGGGCCAGGACCTGGCCGGCGGCGACATCCGCGTCTCCGGGCGGGCCCGGTGGATCGACGATGAGGAGGTCCTGGCCTCCTTCGCCACCGAGATCGGCCCGCCGACGCCGTTCGACCTCTTCCGCGTCGAGCTCACCGAGGTGGTCCGCACGAGCGTCGACGAGCCGGCCGGGGAGATCGTGCTGGAAAGCTGGCGACCGGGCTATCAGGGGGTGCGGGTGCAGCGCCGTGGCAACGGGCCGGTGCGCGGAGACTGGGCCGAAGACGGGGCCACAGAGTAGACCATTGCAAGCCGCGGGACGACGTCAACATCGTTGACTATCATGATGCCATCAACGACGAGACCAACGATCCCACGGCGCCCCGGTCCGACGACGAGAGCCCAGGCTCCGAGGACACCCGGGAGGGTGACGCCGGCACGGACGATCCCGGCACGGATGACGACGAGCCGGGGGGCATTGGGACTGCCGGCGCGGAGACCGGTAGGCGGCGAGGTCGGCGGGTCGGTTCCCGGCGGACCCCGCGGGGCACGCTGTCCCGGGAGGTGCTGCTGGCGGCGGCGATGGAGGTCGTGGACACGCACGGCGCGGGCGCGTTCAGCATGCGGGCCCTCGGCGCGTTCCTCGACGTGGATCCCACGGCGATGTACCGACACTTCACGACGAAGAACGCGCTGCTCGACGCGCTGACGGACACGGTGATCCGCGGGGTGGAGGAGCTGCCGGAGACCGACGACCCCCGCCGGGACATCCGGGAGAACTTCCGTCAGCTCCGGCGCTCCCTGCTGGCGCACCCGACCCTGGCGCCGCTGGTGCTGCGCCGCCCGCCCGGGGTGGGCGCCTACTGGGAGCGGGCTGATCACGCGGTCGCCCAGCTTCACCGCGCGGGCATGGATCCGGCCGACGCCGCCAACGTCTACCAGACGCTGCTCTTCTACACCCTCGGCCACACCCTCAGCGAGGCCCGCCAGCTCGCCCGGGCCGTGGAACGGGAGGGGGCCGGCGCCCGCGGCGGCCCGGTCGCGGCGGTACGCCCGCCGGCCGAACACCATCCGGACCTCTCCGAGGCGGCACCCCATCTACGGGAGGAGAACGAGGCCCAGTTCCTCGCGGGCCTCGACCTCATCCTGTGCGATCTCCCCCGGTAGCCGCGCCCACCCACGATGCCGGTTCCCGCCGTCACGCGGACACTCACCGGCGGGCGCTGACCGATGAGGGCTCACCGATGGGGGCTGACCGGCGCGGGGCCCGGCTGTCATGCGCTGAGCTGGAGGCGTGGCCCGGCGAACGTCGCCATGATCTCATCAAAGGTTACCTCCGGCCGGTAGCCGGCACCCGGCGCTTTTTCACCTCGCCACCGGAGCGCGTCGAACTGCAAGGTCCACAGTTCGCTCTCCGTCGCCGGAAGCGCGACGACGACCGCATCGTCCTCGTCGTCCATCTGCCCGGTCAGCCAGGAGACCTGGTCCGACGGCAGCGCACAGACATACACCACCTCGCCCGCGGCGTTCGCCCGCACGGCGCGCAGTTGTTCCGCCTGGCTGTCCACGCCCAAGGCCGCGCCCAGACGCTCGGCGACCAGCTGCCGTTCCCAGGCGTCGGCATCCTGCGCGATCCGGACGATGACACCGCGCACCTCCAGCTCAAGGTGGATCCGCAGGTTGACGTCGGTGTCTCCGTCGAAGTACCAGGCGATCAGATCCGGCAACGCGGCACGAATCTCCTCGGCGGTCGTCTCGGCTGCCACCAGACCAGGACACTGCGGCGACCAGGCCGACCAGCAGGGGCCGTCCCGGCGAACCAGCACCGATACCGCCCTAGACACTATCGATCACCTCCAACGCCTCCTCGACCGTCAGCCCCACCTGCTTGACCAGTATCTGCCGGACGACCCCCGGCCCGACGGTGATCCGGTCATGAAAAGCGAGACGAAGTCGTGGACGTCCGTCCGCCTCCAGCCACCGGTGAGCTGAACCGTCCTGTTTTGTCACGCGATATCCCAATCGTCCAAGCACTCGCAGAAGCTGACGCGCCTTCAACGAGGGAAACTCCCCGGTCACGGAGAGCCGGGGGCCAGGAATGAAACCAGAAGAATCGCACGGATGGTCGTGCGGGCGAATGACTTCATCTCGATACTCCACGTCGTGGTCAAGGACGGGACGTCTCCATGGTAGCCGAGAAGAGAGGCAGGACAATAGATTCGGGAAAATGGCGCAGGATCTACCCTCGCTACCTACCTACCTACCTACCTACCTGACATCAAGTTCCGTGGACTCATCGCAGTAGGACGAATGTCGCATTCATATCGCTACATCCGGCAAGCCGACCGGGTTCCTGAGTACAGCCGGCGCGGCGGGTGGCTCGGGATGCGGCGTAGCGGGCACCGGGCGCTTTTGGCCAGGTGCGTCGTTTCAGGTACATCGTTCCGGAGGTCCGTAGCCGCCATCACCCCGAACCGGGAAGATCATATAGAGTAATACTCGGATTTCCGCTCGGAATCGCCCACCTCGACTACACCACCGCACAGGGGCGGGCCTCTTCCGGAAGGCTTTCCCGGGGAGGATCCGTTATTCCGAAAATCCGAGGCACGAGAACCGGGCTGCCTGGAACCGGGCGTTCTGGAGCCGAGTGCACCGAGCGGCCCTGGCGTGCTCCCCCGCCCAGGTTACCTGCCCACGTCGCCTTGCTACGGTACAACCGTGCCCGCCGCCGCCCCGCTCGCCGTGCCGGCGCATCCCGGGCCTTCCCCAGGTTTCGCGTGGTGGGTCAGGACGGCATAACCCGCGCGAGTGCGGGAAAGGCCTGCGGACAGCGGTGACTTATCCGTGCGGAACGGCCCAGACGTGCGGAACGGCCCAGACGGGCCATCAGGACCGCAAGGGCCACGAGAGCCAGACCACGAGAACGACGAGGATCGGAACGGCGCATGAGGATGCTCGACGGGCGGTCGATGGCCGCCGAGATCGGCAGGTACGTGGTCGACGAGGCCGAGAGGCTGGCTGCGGCGGGAGTCACGCCGACCCTGGCGGTGGTCCTGTCGACCGCGGATCCGGCCGCGTATTCCTATGCCGAGATCGTCGAACGGACCGCGGGCAAGGTCGGCGTGCGCTGCGTGCTGCATGAGCCGAAGGGCGAGCCGGCGACGATCCTCGACACGATCGACACCGTCGCCGCCGATCCGACCGTGCACGGGATCATCGTCCAGACGCCGCTGCCAGGCGGGCTGACCTCCCGCGAGGTCGGCGAGCACATTCCGACGGCCAAGGACGTCGACGGGATGAACCCGAGCAGTCTCGGCCGGCTCGCGCTGGGTCTGCCGAGCTTCGCGCCGGCCACCGCCGCCGCGGTGGTGGAGATCCTCACCCGGGCCCGCATCCCGATGTCCGGCGCCCGGGTATGCGTGATCGGCCGCGGCCCGGTGGTCGGCAAGCCGGTCTCGCTGCTGTTGCTCGCCGAGGACGCGACCGTGACGATCTGCCACTCCCGCACCAAGGGACTGGTGAGCATCGCCCACGAGGCCGACATCATCGTGTCCGCCACCGGCCATCCCCGCCTCGTCGGCGCCGGCTTCGTCCGCCCGGGTGCGACCGTCATCGACGTCGGCACCGTCGTGACCGAGACCGGGCAGGTCGGTGACGTGGACGCCGCGGCCGTCTCGTCCGTGGCGGGCGCCCTCACCCCGGTGCCGGGCGGTGTGGGACCGGTCACCACGATGCTCCTGCTGCGCAACACGATCCGGGCGGCGCGCGCCGCCTGATCGGCGCGCACCCGCCACCTGGCCTCGGCGGGGCCGCGGTGGCCTCAGACGGAGCTGTAGACCGACCCGGCGAGCCGTACCCGGTTACGACCATCGGCCTTGGCCCGGTAGAGCGCGGAGTCCGCCCGAGCGATGAGACCGGCGAGGTCACCGCGGGGGCCGTGATGTGTCGCGACTCCCACGGACACGGTCACCGACAGGGGAGGCCGGCCCTCCAGCCAGCAGTGGGTTCCGGCGACCTGGCGGCGGATCCGTTCCGCGACATCGGCCGCGTTCTCCAGCTCGACCTCGGTGAGCAGCACCACGAACTCCTCGCCCCCGAACCGTCCGACGAGGTCCCGGGGGCGGGTCGCCGCCCGCAGCGCGTCCGCCACCGCGATCAGGATGACGTCCCCGATGAGATGACCGAACCTGTCATTGACCCGCTTGAAGTGGTCGATGTCGACCAAGAGCACCGACAGCGGACGCCCCACCCGGCAGGCCCGGTTGATCTCGCGTTCCGCGACCTGGCGCCAGTACGCCGGGTTGGCCAGTCGGGTCTTCGCGTCGGACCGCGCGGCATGCAGGAGCTCGGCGTGCAACAGGCTGCGTTGCAGCAGCAGGACGGGGGGTGTGATCGCCAGCATGAGCAACGGGTTCGCCGCCCACAGCACCGCGACCACGATCGACGAGCAGATCTCGGCGGCCTGCGCGGGCACGAGGTCGCGGCACGCATGCCGGAGCGGGATCCGGGCGGGGATGACAGATGACGGGACGACTCCGGTCCGGCCCGGCCAGCCCGGCCGGGTCGGGCCGGCCGCCGCGCCGGACCACGAACCGAGGCTCTCCCGACCGCCGGGCGTCGCCATCCCCATCACGGTAAGCCTCATCCCCATCACGGTCAGCCTCGCCACGACCGGGTAAACCGCGACCGCGGTGAGGAAGGCCAGCACCGCGACGCCGGACCCGACGAGGTTGTCGACGGTGAACGGCCCTCGATCGGGGCTGAGCAGCAGATGGACACTGGAGGCACAGAAGCCCGCGATGCCCAACGCCGCGGCGTGGAACACGCGCAGGTGCGGCGGCTGTACTGGATCACGACGGCCGGCGAGCCAGCACAGCGGCAGGCTGATAACCGTCGGGTAGAACGGCGGCAGCAGGACCGCCGCCGCCACCGTCCAGGTGGACAGCAGGTCATGGCGTCGGGCCCTGGGAACGGTCAGATCCTCACCCAGCCGTCCGGACGCCACCACGGCCAGCGCCCCGAGAACAACGAAGGTGGCGAAGGCCGCGAGGTCGGCCCATCGCGGACGCAGACCCGCCGCCGCGAATCCGGCCACACTCAGCCAGCAGAAGACTACGATCAACCCCCGTCGCATCAACCCCCCGGGCGCACGCCACAGCATCCAGCCGTGGCCGAGCAGGCGCAGCACGGCCAGGCGAGGTTCCGTGACGTGGGCGCCGGCCAGATGAGAGCCGGCCAGGCGTGGGCCGGCCAGATGAGGGCCCAATGGCGGAGGACCGATCATCCGGGGAGCGACGGGCTCGGCGCTCGCGGGTGGGGCGGACGCTTCGCCTCGTGCCGCCCCGCGACCGGTCCGGGCAGTCGCGCCCGCTCCCTGCGTGGTCACCCCGCGGGCTCGCCGCCAGCCACGCCGAAGGGTGCCCACCAGAACGGAACCCGCACCTCGCGCCAGTCGTATGCGTAACGGCATTGGTGGATGGCCTTCCTCGTTCTTGTCCACGGCCCTACCCGGCCGGAACCGCCCGGTGAATCCAACCTGGTCGCTGCTACTCACGGTAAATCCTCGAGAACGAAGAGTACGAAGGCACTTCGCCAATTCGCAACCGTCCGAATGCCGGTTCTTAGCCGTTCCCGGCGTCGCCGAGCCGTGTTTTCTCCCCAGCACGCGCGCGATAGTTGCCCAGAAAATGGCATCTGACCTGCGACGACGAATGCCGGGCCGAAGGAGGCGTCGCGACGGGCCGCCCAGCCGCGCCGGCTGCGGGACACCCTCGAGAGACCACATCCGACACGCCCGGGAAACGGCACGTCCGCCGCCCAGAGACCAGTGACGGCCGGAGAAGAGACCGCCGAGGGACCAGCTCGATGCCCGCCGTCCGCGCCTGGCCCCTGGCGGCGACGGAGGGCACGACGCGCCGGTGACACGGACGAACCGGTGACGCGGCGATCAGGTGGTGCGGGCGACCGCCTCGACCATCGCGGCGGTCAGGGTGGCCACGTCGGCGGGGGAGATGATGAACGGCGGCATCGTATAGACCAACCGTCCGAACGGGCGGACCCAGACCCCGAGATCCACCAACAGCGGCTGGATCACGGCCAGGTCGACGGGCTCCCGCGTCTCGATCACCCCGATGGCGCCGAGTACCCGCACGTCGGCGACCCCGGGCAGGTCGGCGGCCGGGGCGAGCCCGGCGGCGAGCCCGGCGGAGATCTCGCACACCCGAGCCTGCCAGGGCGAGGAGAGGAGCAGATCGATGCTGGCGTTCGCGACCGTGCTCCCCAGTGGGTTGCCCATGAACGTGGGGCCGTGCATGAACGCGCCGGCCGGCGAGTCGCAGACGCCCGCCGCGACCTCGTCGGTGCACAGCGTCGCGGCCATGGACAGGTAGCCACCGGTCATCGCCTTGCCCACGCACATGATGTCGGGACTGATGCCGGCATGGTCGCAGCCGAACAGCTCGCCCGAGCGGCCGAACCCGACCGCGATCTCGTCGGCGATCAGCAGCACCCCGTAGTGGTCGCACAGCTCGCGCAGCCGCGCCAGCCAGCCCGGCGCGTACCACCGCATGGCTCCGGTGCCCTGCACGACCGGCTCGCAGATGACCGCCGCGATCTCGCCGGCGTGCCCGGCCAGCAGCCCCTCGATCTCGGCGACGTGAGCGTCCTCACACGGCTCGTCGAAGGCGCAGGCCGGGGCGGAGGCGAACAGATGGCGGGGCAGGAGATGGCTGAACAGGTGATGCATGCCCGCGTCCGGATCACAGACCGCCATCGCGCCCGAGGTGTCGCCGTGATAGCTGCGCCGGATGGTGAGCAGGCGCGTCCGGCCCGGCCGGCCCCGCCCGGTCCAGTACTGCAGCGCCATCTTGATCGCGACCTCGACGGCGACGGAACCCGAATCGCACAGAAAGACCCGCCGCAACGGATCCGGCGTGATCGCCACGAGGGTTTCGGCGAGGGCCACCGCCGGCTCATGGGTCAGACCGCCGAACATCACATGGGACATCGTCTCGAGCTGCCCGCGCACCGCCTCGTCGAGCACGGGATGCCGGTAGCCGTGGATCGCCGCCCACCACGACGACATCCCGTCGATCAGTTCCCGGCCGTCGGTCAACGTCAGCCGGGTCCCCGCGGCGGATGCGACCGGGAAGAGCGGCGTGGAGCCGGACACCGAAGCATACGGATGCCAGACCACCCGCCGATCGCGGGCGACGAGGTCGCCCACGTCCGCTACCGGGGCCTGGTGCCAGGGGGTGAGCGCGGGCGGCGGGACGGCGGTCGTCGAACGAGGGGTCACCTTCCCACTCTCGCCCACCCCGGTCGACGGCGGTGGCCTGGGTGACGCTGGCCTGGGCCGATCGTCGTGCGTCTCACACCACTGCGTCTCACCCCACGGCGTCACCCGCCCGAGCTCGTCACCCGCCCGTCCTGCCCTCGAACCCCAAGCCGACAGGAGTCCAACTCGTGGCTACCCCCACTAAGTCCGCGGCGTCGAGGACGGCGAGCGCGTCGACGAGGACAAGGAAGTCACGTCGAAGGCGCCCTTTCGCGTTATGCCTGACCGGTGTCTGGCGGCCCGGCGTCTCTCGCGCGGGTACGGCTGGGTGCCAAGGTAGGAGTGCCAGGTAGGAGCAGCTACCCAGGCTCATCGGGCAGGATGTCAGTGTGGTCATCCCGATTCACGACATCAATCCCCTGCGCCGCCGCCCGGTCATGACCTGGCTGCTCATCGCGGCGAACGTGGTGATCTTCGTTTTCTTCGAACCGGTGGTCAGCTCGGTCGCCGGCATGGAGACGTCGGCGGCACAGAACATCTGCGAGCAGCAACGGTTCTTCCAGAAGTGGGGCGCGATCCCGTGGGAGCTGGTGCACAATGCGCAGCTCACCGCCGCGGGCTCCGGCCGGATCGGGGTGGACGCGGCCGGCAACCCGGGATGCATCGTGGAATCACCGCCCAGCTTCGACAAGATTCCGGTGCTGTCGGTGCTGACCTCGATGTTCCTGCATGGAAGCTGGCTTCATCTGATCGGCAACATGCTGTTCCTCGGGGTCTTCGGCAACAACATTGAAGATCGCATGGGCAGGCTGCTCTACCCGCTGTTCTACCTGGTCTGCGGATACGCCGCCGGGTACGGCTTCGCCCTGTTGGAGGGTGGGTCGACGAACACCCTGATCGGCGCCTCCGGCGCGGTCGCCGGCGTGTTGGGCGCCTATCTGGTGCTCTTTCCACGGGCTCGCGTCATCGGCCTGGTCTCCGTCCTGTTCTTTCTGCCGTTCTGGCTGCCGGCCTGGATCGTCCTCGGTTTCTGGTTCGCGTTGCAGTACATCTACTTCACCGGATTCGGCGTCGTCGACAGCGGTACCGTGGCGTACGGAGCACATGTAGTCGGCTTCGCGGCCGGCGCGTTGCTCGTCATGCCGTTCATCAGCCGGCTGCGAGCCGCCGGCCCCGGGACGCCGCTCCGGGTACCCCAGCACGGCTGGATTCGCGGCACGGGGAACTCGTCGGCCCGCCACCGCCGCCCCTACTGAGCGATCCCGGTCTTCCGCGGCCTGACCGTCGCGCAGTCCCGAAGCCGCGAAGGTCCGCCCGGCGGTCAGGCAGTCCAGCGGTCCGGCGTCAGGCCGCCGGCGACCCGCCGGCGATGGAGTCGGGGGTGGTGGAGTCGGCAGCCTGGTCCGCCGCGTCGTCGTCGGAGCCGCCCGTGTCGGCCGCGGATGCCACGGTCGCGGCTTTCCCGGCGGGAACACGACGTCGCAACAGACCGCGCCGGGCTCGCGGACGGCCCGCGTCGGCCGACCTCCGGCCGGGCCGCTTCCGGCCACCCGTCACGACCGGCGCGTCCTCGGCCTCCGCCGCCGCTGCGGGCCCGACAGGCTGTTCCCCGGTTGTCGAGGCGACCTCCGCGGGCTGCGAGTCCACGGCCGGCTGCGAGTCCACGGCGGTCGAGAAGGGGGCCTCGTCCAAGATCGGACCAGTGGCCAACTCGAGCGGCGCCGACGCCTCGCCGCCGACCCTTCCGGTCTCGGTGGCTTCACCGGTCTCGACAGCCTCGGCGGTCTCGGCGGTCGCCTCGGGCAGGTCGGCCGGAGCGGTCTCCTCCGCGACCCGCACGTCGAGAGCGACCGTCCGCCAGCCCTCGAAGACCTCCTGAACGGCGAAGTCCGCGGCGAGCAGAGCGTCACGGTAGCGAACGAACTGCTCGTACGACAGAGTCGGATCCGGCTGCGGTCCCGTCACGACGGGGACCTCGGAGGCCGTCGCAGCGGCGCCCGCGGCGGCGCCCGCGACAACGGCCGTGGTCACCCGACAGGTAACGCACCCGGCGGAATCGGTCGTCTCCGTCAGCGTCCAGGAACGGCTGGCCGCCGCGGCGAGCCGCGGATCCGTGAGCGCCGCGCCGCTGGCCTGCTCCGTCAGAAGCGTCGCGATCCTCGCCGCGACCGTGGTGGTCGCCACGTCGCCCCTACCCCATCGCACGACCGCACGTCCTTTCCCTCGATCTCTGTCTGCCGCTATGGGATCG
>NZ_CDWTMO010000050.1:0-22761 GCF_977946435.1 Frankia sp. CgKIO3
CGTACGAGAAGAAGCCGGCCGCCGTTGCCATGACTCCCGCCGATCTCGACACGGCCCTGTTCGGACCGGTGCCGGCCGCCCACTGCCTGGTGGCCACCGCAGACCACCCTACCGGCGACTCCACCCCACCACAGGTCGTCACCCCACCACAGGTCGTCGGCTTCGCGCTCTGGCACCCGACCTTCTCCACTGGGACCGGCCAGACCGGGATGTACCTCGTTGATCTGTTCGTCCGGCCGGGCCACCGCCGCCGTGGTCACGGGCAGGCCCTGCTCACCACTCTCGCGGCGATCTGCGCCGACCGCGGCTACCGGCGCATGGAATGGGCGGTACTGGACTGGAACGCCCCGGCGCAGGCGTTCTACCGCTCCCTCGGCGCGGGGCCGATCGAGGGCTGGACGACCTGGCGCCTGGGCGCCGGCGCCATCACTGCACTGGCCGGCGTCGGTGCCGGCAGCGCTGCGGCCGGCACCGCCAGAGCCGGCACTACCTGAGCCGCACCGCCAGAGCCGGCGACGGCCAGACAGGCCGGATGCAGCAGCTTACGATCACCCGACCTGCGGTACCCATCGGCGGCTGGGTACGGTGGAGTCGGTGGCCGCCGCCCGGCCGCCGACGGAGCGGAAACCATCCGCCCATGCGGGACGTCATGGTCGGGAGCGGAATACTCGACCCGTCGACGGGTGGGAGAGGAACCGCCGAGAATATCATCATCTGATCGATCTTGGTCGGCAGGACACCCGCGAGGCGCCGTCCTCGCACGACGCAGGCTCTTTGGGGGTAGGAACGTGGATCCGACGCCTTCGACCGGCGGCGCGGAGAACTCCGACACCATCGACAGCCAAACCGCCCACTCAGGCGGCCTACGCGACGTGGTTGCGCTCACCCTGCCCGCCGCGAGCGCCTACCTCACCGTCCTGCGCACGGCGACGGCCTCGCTGGCGGCCCGCCTCGACTTCACTCTCGACGACATCGAGGATCTCCGGATCGCCGTGGACGAGGCGTGCGCCCTGCTGCTCGTCTCGGCCGTGCCGGGTTCCTCGCTGGACTGCACGTTCACCCTCTCGCCGGGGGTAATGCACGTCTTGGTGACGGTCGAGAGCCTGGACGGCGAGCAGCCCTCCGAGGACACCTTTGCCTGGACCGTGCTCAAGGCGCTGGCGGGCGACGTGCAGACCTCGACGGGCCCGGGGTCGCGGGTGAGCATTGCCCTGCAGAAGCGCAGGGGCGTGCGCGCCAGCCTCGGTGAGCCTCCGGCCGGCCACGTCCGGGGGTCGGGTGCGTCCAGAGAGACTCCATTGGGCGACACGGTAGGTACGTCGTGACGTCGACCGGGAGAACTCCGACCCCACCGCGCACGGTACCTGATCACGACGTATCCGGTCGCGACGCATCTGATCATGACCCGGTGTCCACCGTGGACCCGGTAGCGGCGTTGAGTCAACGGGGATCCGTGCTCGACGACCACCCGGGGATCGACAGCGATCTCGGCCCCGAGGTGACGACCCAGGCACTACCGAACCCGGCGGTGGACGGTACGGCGATCGACGGGGAGAGCGATCGGCCCGACCGCGCGCATTCGCCCGACCGGGCCTTGGCCCGCACGCTGTTCGTCCGCCTCGCCGAGCTACCCGAGGACGATCCCGAACGCTCCGCCGTCCGCGATCAGCTCGTCCGGATACACCTGCCGCTGGTGGAGTACCTCGCCCGCCGTTTTCGCAACCGGGGCGAGCCGCTCGACGACCTCATCCAGGTGGCCACCATCGGATTGATCAAATCGGTGGACCGATTCGATCCGGAACGTGGGGTGGAGTTCTCGACCTACGCCACCCCGACCATTGTCGGTGAGATCAAGCGGCACTTCCGGGACAAAGGCTGGGCCATCCGGGTCCCCCGCCGCCTTCAGGAGCTCAAACTCTCCCTGACGAAGGCGACCTCCGAGCTCTCCCAGACGCTGGGCCGCTCCCCCACGGTGCGTGAAATCGCCCGGCATCTGCAGATGAGCGAAGAGGACGTCCTCGAGGGGCTGGAGTCGGCGAACGCCTACTCGGCGGTCTCCCTCGACGCGCCGGACTCCGGCGACGACGAGGCACCCGCCGTCGCGGACACCCTCGGCGTCCAGGACGAGTCCCTGGAGGGCGTCGAGTACCGCGAGTCCCTCAAGCCGCTGTTGGAGAAGCTCCCGCCGCGGGAGAAGCGCATCCTGCTGCTGCGGTTCTTCGGCAACATGACCCAGTCCCAGATCGCGACCGAGCTCGGCATCTCCCAGATGCATGTGTCCCGGCTCCTGGCTCGGACGCTGGCCCAACTGCGGCGCGGCCTGCTCGAGGACGGCTGAGCGGACCCGTCACCCGGTCCCGCCGCCGCGCCGAGGCGGGACCGCCGGCCCGAGCCCACCGGCCAGCAGCAACGCGACGACGATGACAAGGGGCACGACGAGCAGCGGGATGCCGTAGCCGTAGCGGCCGGACTGCACCAGCCCCCACGCCACCGGCAGGCACAGGATCTGCACGACCAGGGTGGGCGAGCGGAAGGATGCGCCGTTGCGCAGCACGCCTCCCGCGAGGACCGCCACACCGAGCCCGCCGACGATGGCGAGCACCCCACCGCTCTCGGCACGACCCACGTCGTCGATGTCCGGCCCGAAGCCGCGCAGCACCTGCAGGATTCCGAGGGCCAGCAGGGTCAGCGCCTCGATGGCGAGCAGGACGGACGCCACCCGAGTGGGCACGGACGCCGCGCGAGCAGCCTGCCGCAGTGTGCCGAAGCGGCCGGCCGCCGGCTGATCGGGATGACTCGTGGATCCCATATCCCCGACACTACGTTTCCGGGGCCGTCGGCGTTCCCGGGGCCGTCGGCCAGTGCCCCCGGGGACCCTCCGGACGGTGTCCACCGCGCCATCACCCGTCGCACTTCGCGAGGTGTCCGCCGGATTCCAACGGTGTGAGAGTTTTCCCAGCCGGCGACCCGGATGACCAGGCGGACTACGGTGGAGGCATGCGAGGGCTGTTGGTCGTCAACCCCGTCGCCACTGCTACGACCGAACGTGTTCGTGACGTCCTCGCCAGCGCGCTCGCCGCGGACCTCGCCCTGGAGACTGTGGTCACCAAGGGGCGGGCGCACGGGGTGGAGCTGGGGGCCAGAGCGGTCGAACTCGGCGTCGACGTGGTGATTGCGCTCGGTGGGGACGGTACCGTCAACGAGATCATCAACGGACTGCTCCAGAACGGTCCGGTACCGGGCGGCCCAGCGTTCGCCGTGGTCCCGGGTGGCAGCACCAACGTCTTCGCCCGCGCGCTAGGCTACTCTGCGTCACCGGTGGAGGCGACCGGCGAGCTGCTGCGCGCGCTCCGCGAGGGCCGCACCCGGCGGATCAGCCTCGGCCAGGCTCAGTACGGCGACGAACGGCGCTGGTTCACGTTCTGTTTCGGCATCGGTCTGGATGCCCAGGTCGTCGCGCGGGTCGAGGAGAAGCGTGGCGAGGGCAGGCGCAACACCGCCGGCCTGTTCCTGCGGACCGCGGCGGGTCAGATCCTCCACGGCACCGACCGCCGCGGTTCGCCCATCACCCTGACGACCACCGACGCCGGCTCGGCCCTCGACCCCGGGAGCACCGACCCAGCGGGCGGGCGGGCCGAGGAGCACATCGCCTTCTGCATCGTCTGCAACACCCGCCCGTGGACCTACCTCAACTCCCGTCCCGTCCTCGCCTGCCCGGACGCGTCCTTCGACACCGGTCTGGACCTTCTCGCGCTGCGGCGGGTGCGGTTGCCCAGCGTGCTGTGGGCCGCCTCGCGGATACTCACCGACGGCGAGGGTCCGCGCGGTCGCAACGTGGTGCGCCGCCACGACACGTCGTCGATTCGCTTCTCCACGGACACACCCCTGCCGGTGCAGATGGACGGCGAGTATCTCGGGATGTTCTCCGAGGTGCTGCTGACCCACCATCCGCACGCGCTGCGCGTCGTCGCCTGACGGCTGCCCGCCCGGGAGAATGTCCGCTCAGGCGTCGAGCGCCGTGGTGGGGGTCCCGTCCGGCCGGGACAGTGCCTGGCGGATCTCCACGGGGTCGTCGCAGATCGCCCCGGTGACGCCCGCGTCGCGGATCCGCCGGGCGTCCTCGACGCTGGTCACCGTCCAGGTGATCAACCGGACGCCGGCCTCGCGCGCCCGTCCAGCCGCGTCGGAGGTGCCGAGCACCGCGCTGGTGTGCACATGCAGTTCGGTGTGGCCCGCCGACCGTGCGTAGGCGAGGCCGCCGCTCACCGACATCCGGGGCATGGTGAGGAACGCCGTCGTGACCGCGAGGCCGGCGTCACGCACCGCCTCGATGGCGAACCAGTCGAACGACGACACCGTGATGCCGCCGGCACCGGCGTCGAGGTCGGCGGCGTCCGGCCGGCGGCCGGCCCATCCCCGGGCCCGCAGCGTCTCGGCGAGCCGGCGCGCGGTCTGCTCCCGGGGTGCGTCGAAGTCCGGCTGCCCGGGCTGGTTCTTGATCTCACAGATGAGCCGACCGCGACCATCCCACACGTCAAGGATCTCATCGAGCAGGGGAATGCCCCGGGCCCGCAGCGCCGCCGTGGTCTGCCGGACCACCGCCCGGCCGGCGGGGCGGGACAGCCGCGCGTCGTGCACGCAGACCAGGTCGCCGTCCGCGCTGCGCCGCACGTCGACCTCGACACCGTCGGCGCCCACCCGCAACGCGGCATCCACCGCCTCGACCGTGTTCTCCGGGCCGGGAACCCTGCTGCCACGATGACCGAGAACCTCCATGCTCCAACCCTGCCAGCTCCGGCGGCGCGAGCGGGTCAGATCGGGCCGGGATGACGGCGCACACCGGCGCCGGAGCAGCCCTCAGACAGCCCTCGGGCAGCCCCCGGACAGCACAGAACGGATCCATGACCGACTGGCCTGACATCGGCGGCTTGATCGCCGAGGATCCGGGCCGCCCACCGGCCGCACCGGTGACGATCGGTGCGACGGAGTGTGACATCCCCTGGCAATCGGGGCTCCCGTGACACTTCGGCCAGCTAAGGAGACGGTCGCCCCCCGTGGTCCGCCTGTGTCCCTGCCGGACAAGTGCAGGCCAGCCAGGCTGTGAAGAGGCTTGCAGGTTCTTGCGCCGTTGCCTGTTCGGGTGGGAGGGTGGCGAATGTCCGAGGTGGATGCACGTGCACCCGGGCTCACCGACACCCGGCAACCCGCTCTACGGCCCGCCGCCGAGGCCGAGCAGACATCCTGCTCAATTTATTTTCACCTCGGCACAACCGTAGCGGCTCACAAAGCGTCTCATGTGCAGTGTGGCCCGAGACGAGAGAGGGAGTTGTACGCATGGACTGGCGCCACAGAGCGCTCTGCCGTGACGAGGATCCCGAGCTCTTCTTCCCGATCGGTACAACCGGTCCGGCGGAACGCCAGGTCGAAGAGGCAAAGGCCGTTTGCGCGCGGTGCGCAGTCACGAGTGACTGCCTCAACTGGGCACTGGACACCGGGCAGGACTCCGGTGTCTGGGGCGGGATGAGCGAGGACGAACGCCGGGCGCTTAAGCGCCAGGTCCGACTCCGGGTTCGAACCGCCTGACCGCAAGACCGTCCCCGACGGCGGGCCGACAGCGCCCGAGGAACCGGCACCACGTCCCGGGTCCGAACAACAACACCCGCTCGCGGCAGGCCCTGCCCGCCGGAACCGGCACCACCGGCATCCACCGGCGGACCACAGTGGTCGCCGCATGAGGTCATGCCACAACCCGTACCGCAGCACGGGGGTAGCTGGCAGCAGCATCGGCCGTTCTGTCCGCGCGCCCGCCGCAGCAATGCGGCGCGACGCGGACGGGGCGGCCGTAATGTTTTCCGCCCCCGACCGCGCCTCCCGGCGATCGGGCCCGCTCAGGCGAGCCACCGCCCGGGACGCTCCCGACCCGGGCCCCCACGAGCACGCCACATCGGCACGACGGCCATGGACGAGGGACACATCTTGGGGGATATCCCCTCCCGGGCACCCTAAACACTCAACTTTCAGAAAGTGGGATCGACAGGAGCGCCTCCGTCCCGCACTCTGGACCGGCTTGGAGCCGGATGGTGCCGTGCATCTCGCCCAGCACCAGCTGGCGGACGATCTGCAACCCCAGCCTTGGCGAGTGCTCGAGCTGGAAGTCCTCGGGCAGCCCGGCACCGTCGTCGGCCACGACAACATCAAGCCGGTCTGCCAGGCGGCTGACCCGGATCTCGATGAAACCCGCCGAACCGTCGAACGCATGTTCTACAGCATTCTGTAGAAGTTCGGAAAGCACAAGAGCCAACGGGGTGGCGAGTTCGCCGGGAAGCCGCCCGAACGACCCGGTCCGGCGGGTGTTCGCCCGAGCCCCGGTGGAGGCCAGATCCACCGTGACCGAGGTGATCTGGTCGGCGATCTCGTCGAACGGCACGCTCTCCCCCAGACTCTGGGACAGCGTCTCGTGCACGACCGCGATCGAGGTGACCCGGCGCACCGACTCCCGCAGCGCCGAGCGCGCCTCGTCGGCCTTCGTCCGCCGCATCTGCAACCGCAGCAGGGCGGCTACGGTCTGTAGATTGTTCTTGACCCTGTGATGAATCTCACGGATCGTCGCATCCTTACTCAGCAGCAGCGCCTCGCGGCGACGCAGCTCGGAGACGTCCCGGACGAGCACCAGCACCTCCCGGGTCGCCCCGGGGAAGAGCGGGATCGCCCGCAAGAGCACCACCGTGCTCCCGACCGCGGCTTCCACCTCCACCGGCCGACGCCGGCCGAGCGCGTGCCAGACCGCCGGGGTCGCGGCGGACAGGTTCAGCGCCCGGTGCACGGAGCGGAGGTCCTCGCCCGTGACATTGCCGGTGTAGCCGAGCCGGCGGTACGCCGAGAGCGCGTTCGGGCTCGCGAAGATCACCTTTCCGGCGCCGTCGAGCCGCATCATGCCGTCGCCCACCCGGGGGGACTCGGGAAGCTCCGCCGAGCTGCCGCGGAACGGAAAGGCGCCCTCGGCGATCATCAGGGCCAGGTTGTTGGCACCCTGCAGATAAGCCGACTCCAGCGCGCTCGGCGTCCGGGTGGTCGCGAGGTTGGTGTCCCGGGCGAGGACGGCGATCACCTCGTCACCCCGCCGGACCGGGATCGCCTCGGTCCGCACCGGGACCCCGCCGTCCCACTCGGGCTCGCCCTCCCGCGCGATCCGGTGTTCCCGCCAGGCGTTCTGGACCACCCAGCGATTGATCACGACGCTGCCGACCTCGTCGTTGTGGTACGCGGTCGGACCGGTGGTGGGACGGACCTGGGCCACGACGAGGAATTCGGCTCCGCTGGCGTGGCCGCCCCGACTGGCCCCCGAGCCGGAGCGGATAGGCACGAGCAGCAACAGATCAGCGAAGGAGAGGTCGGCGAGCAGAGCCCAGTCCGCGACGAGCGCGTGCAGGTGGTCGATGTCGTCGTCGCTGAGATCCGTGCTCGCGCGCAGCATGTCGGCGAGGGTTCCCACGGCTCGCAGACTGCCAGACCGGCCGGGTTCGTGAGGTGGCGGGCACCCCATCACAGTGGTCGATACCCGTACGCTGGCCGTCGTGACCGTCGATGATGCCGCGGCGGCCGCGCCGCTCGCCTGGCTCGCGGGCCACGCCCGGGCCCGGGTCGCCGCCGGGCTGCGCCGCGAGCTACGCCCGCGGGGCGGCCCGGACAAGCCGGGCGCGGGCGTGCTCGTCGATCTCGCGGGCAACGACTACCTCGGGCTCGGTCGTTATCCGGCGGTCGTCGACGGCGGGATCCGCGCCCTGCGCGCCTGGGGTGCCGGGGCCACCGGGAGCCGGCTCGTGACCGGGACGACCGCGTTGCACGGGGAGCTGGAGAACGCGCTCGCCGCGCACGCCGGATTCGCCTCGGCCCTGGTCTTCTCCTCCGGCTACACGGCGAACCTCGCGGTGGTCACCGCCCTGGCCGGCCCCGGCGACCTGGTCGTCTCGGACGCGCTGAACCACGCCTCGATCGTGGACGCCTGCCGGCTGTCCCGGGCGGACGTCGTCGTGACGCCGCATGCCGATGTGGCCGCGGTCGCGGCGGCCCTCGCTGGACGCCCCTGGCGGCGGGCACTCGTCGTGACCGAGTCGGTGTTCTCCGCGGACGGCGATCTCGCCCCGCTGACCGAACTGCACGCGGCCGCCCGGGCCCACGGAGCGGTCCTGGTCGTCGACGAGGCCCATGCGCTTGGGGTGGTCGGGCCCGCCGGTCGTGGGGCACTCGCCGCCACAGGCCTCGCCGGGAAGCCGGATGTGGTGGCGACGGCCACCCTGTCCAAGGCGCTGGGCGGCCAGGGCGGTGCGGTGCTGGGCGGGGTGGCCGTGCGCGATCACCTCATCGACACCGCCCGCAGCTTCATCTTCGACACCGGCCTCGCCCCGGCGAACGTGGGCGCCGCGCTGGCCGCCCTGGAGTTTCTGGGAGCCCACCCGGAGCTGCCCGGCACCGTCCGGCGCCGGGCCCGTCAGCTCGCCGACCTGACCGGCGCGCCGGATCCCGCCGGGGCCGTCGTCTCGGTGATCATTGGGGATCCCGAACCCACGACCGCGGCCGCGGCGACCTGCCGCGGGCACGGGGTGGCCGTCGGCTGCTTCCGGCCACCGACGGTGCCGGTCGGGACCAGCCGGCTGCGCCTCGCCGCCCGGGCCGATCTCACCGATGCCGACCTCGCGATCGTCACCGACGCGCTGGCCGCCGCCGGGGTCCTGGCCCGATGACGGTCCTAGCCCGATGACGGTCCTGGTGGTGACCGGGACCGGCACCGGGGTCGGCAAGACGGTGGTGACGGCCGCGATCGGCGCGCTCGCGCACGACCGACGCCGCGCGGTCGCGGTGGTAAAACCGGCCCAGACCGGTGTCGGCCCCGGCGAGCTGGGTGACGTCGACCTCGTCCGCGATCTGACCGGGATTACCGACGTCCACGAGCTGGCCCGCTACCCCGACCCGCTCGCTCCGGCCACCGCCGCCCGCAGGTCCGGGCACCGGGCCGTCGACCTCGACGAGCTCGCCGCCCGGATCGGCATACTCGCCGACAGCCGCGATCTCGTCCTCGTCGAGGGCGCCGGCGGCCTGCTGGTCAGCTACGACGCGGGCGGCGCCACCCTCGCCGACCTGGCCCGGGTGCTGCGGGCGCCAGTGCTCGTCGTGACCGCCGCGGGCCTAGGCGCTCTGAACGACACGGCGCTGACCCTGGAGGCGCTGGCGCACCGCGGCCTGGACCTCGTCGGTGTGGTGGTCGGGTCCTGGCCGGCCGAACCGGACCTGGCCTGCCGGTGCAACCTCACCGACCTGGAAAGCCTGGCCGCCCGGCCGCTGGCCGGCGTCCTCCCGGCGGGAGCCGGCCTGCTGGCCCAGCCCGAGTTCCTAGCCGTGGCGCGTGCCTCGCTGCAACCGGCACTGGGCGGCACGTTCCGTGCCCAGGAGTTCAGGGCTCGCTACGAGACATAACCACCATGCTCGATGGTGTTCGGGGCTCGATGGTGTTCGGGAATCCGGCCCCACATCCGCGCGCCGGTTCGACAATGGGTGCGCATGCACCTGGGTGCATGTGCATCAGTCCCTACCACGATGCCCACCGCCACCACGCATCCACCGCACCCACCGACCCTCGTCTGGAGACCCCTGTGACTGCATCCGTGACCACGTCCGTGACCGCGCACCCCACCGCACCTCCACCTGCACCGGCGTCACCGCGGCCGCCGGCGGACCAGGACGGTGCCGGCATCCTCACCGTGGCACGGCGCGAGGTCCTCGAGGGCGGACAAGGGCTGGACGAGGCCGACGTGCTCGCCGTGCTCCGGCTCCCGGACGAGACGCTGACCGATCTGCTCGCCCTGGCCCACGAGGTGCGGATGCGCTGGTGTGGTCCGGAGGTCGAAGTGGAGGGGATCGTCAGCCTCAAGACCGGCGGATGCCCGGAAGACTGTCACTTCTGCTCGCAGTCCGGCAAGTTCGACTCGCCGGTACGGTCCGCCTGGCTGGACGTGCCCTCGCTCGTTGACGCCGCCCGGCAGACCGCGGCGACAGGCGCCACCGAGTTCTGCATCGTCGCGGCCGTGCGGGGCCCGGACGCCCGGCTCATGGCGCAGGTGCGGGAGGGGGTCGCCGCCATCCGTGCGGCGGTCAACATCAACGTCGCCTGCTCGCTGGGCATGCTGACCTCCGCGCAGGTCGACGAACTCGCGGCGATGGGTGTGCACCGTTACAACCACAACCTGGAAACGGCCCGCTCGCACTTCCCGAACGTGGTCACCACCCACAACTGGGAGGAGCGGTGGGAGACCTGTGAGATGGTGCGGGCCGCGGGGATGGAGCTGTGCTGCGGCGCCATTCTGGGCGTCGGCGAGAGCCTCGAGCAACGTGCCGAGCTCGCCGCCCTGGAGCCCGACGAGGTTCCGCTGAACTTCCTCAACCCGCGGCCGGGGACGCCCTTCGGGGATCTTCCGCTGGTCGAGCCGCGTGACGCGCTGCGCGCGATCGCGGCGTTCCGCTTCGCCATGCCGCGCACGATCCTGCGCTACTCCGGCGGACGCGAGATCACCCTGGGTGATCTCGACGTGCAGGGGATGCTCGGTGGTATCAACGCCATGATCGTCGGAAACTATCTGACGACGCTGGGCCGCTCCGCGGAGGCCGACCTGAAGATGCTGGCCGAGCTGAGCATGCCGATCAAGTCCCTGCAGGCCACCCTCTAAGCCCCCCATCCGTTCCGCTTCAGCGCTGGTTCGTGCCCGGCTGGTTCGCGCCCGGTGCTGATGCTCCCGTTCGCGCAGGAGGTGGACCTGCTTCACACGTGGATGCGTCTCTACCCGCCCTGGTCACCGACGATAACCGGCGGCTCTGGCCCCGGCAGGACTGGTCCCGACATGAACCCGACGCCGCAGCCCGAGTCCGGTGGTCGGGCGCGCAGCGGTCTTCGTACGCCTCGGCCCGGGTGGCCGGACCCGCCGGCACTCGGCCGGGGCCAGGATCGCGGTCGGCGTGACGACGGTGGACGTGACCGACGAGCTCAGACCGAGAGCAGCCCATGCTCCGCGCACCGGGCCGACCAACCCACCGGGGTGACCTGGACGACCATCCGCCGCCGGCAGGCTCGACAGTAGCGGGGTGGCTCCAGCTCGCGGGCCCGCCGGCACGCCTCGTGGCTGCCCACACTGGCCAGCTGACCGCAACGGTCACAAAACGCGGCGTCCATAATGGGCAGCTTAGGACATCGCCTGAGGCATCGGATCCCTCAGCCGCTATCCCGCCGGACAAGGACGATCAGGCGGTGGGGAGCGGCTCGACCACGGCGATCAGGTCACCGTCCTGGACGACGTCGCCCTCCTGTACCGCGATCCGGGCGACCGTCCCGCCGTCCTCGCTGATCACGGGGATCTCCATCTTCATGGAGTCGAGGATCACCAGGGCGTCACCAGCGCTCACCGGGTCTCCCACACCGACGACGACCTTCCAGACGTTGGCCACCATCTCAGCGCGGACTTCCTCGGCCATCAGGCTCCCTTCAGCGGCGGTGAATCTGGCAAGAGCGTAGTGTGCCGAGGCTGTCCGACCAACGTCCCTGGGCCCCGGATGTATCCGGGCCGGCACGCTGGGACGACGCGACCGCCCGGTGCTGGGACTGTCGCTCATAACGCCGCACACTACGCATGTGCTCGTACTTCTGGTGCTGACCCTGCTATGCGGTCTGGGCGTCGGCCTCGCCCACGGCGGAACTCTCGGTGCCCTCGCCCGCATCCATGTCTCCCGACCATGGCTGCTCGCCGCGGCGGTCCTGGTGCTCGCGATCGGCCGACTCGTGCCCGCCCTGCACGGCCCGGCGTGGATCGCGGCCGCCGTGGTCACAGCCCTGTTCGCCAGCGCGAACAACCGCCTGCCCGGACTCGGTCTCCTGGTCACCG
Organism: Frankia sp. CgKIO3; assembly: GCF_977946435.1. Taxonomy (NCBI): domain Bacteria; kingdom Bacillati; phylum Actinomycetota; class Actinomycetes; order Frankiales; family Frankiaceae; genus Frankia; species Frankia sp. CgKIO3. Next base: position 11,925 of record NZ_CDWTMO010000050.1, read on the forward strand.
GTCTCATCTCCAACGCCGCCGTCATCACCGCGAACGGCGGCCAGATGCCGGTGTCGCGGTGGGGGGCCGACCGCGCCGGTGTACCGATCTCCGACATCCTGGCCTCTCTCCGACATCCTGGCCTCGGCATTTCACACGCCGGCCGGGGACGGTACGACCCTGCGCCTGCTCAGTGACATCATCCCGCTGCCCCTGCCCTGGACGCCCGCGGTCGTCAGCGTCGGCGACGTGGCGATCGCCGCAGCGCTGGGACTGTTCGGAGCGATAGCCCCCGCAGGCGTGGCGCACGTTGCAGGCCCGCCGCCATGCCAGGGCGGTGCAGTCCCCGGCCCGCGGGAACCTCGGCGATGGCTCACCGGACGGGTTCGGCGACGCCGACGAGGACGAGGGCCTCGACGGACCCGCCGGTCACCTCCCGTCGGCGCGGACTGGCACGATGACTGCACGTCGAAGCGGAACGGAGGAAGATTCCTGATGGCGAAGAAGAAGCGCAAGCGGCGCGCACGGGCGAAGAACAAGGCCAACCACGGCAAGCGCCCGAACACCTGAGCCACCCGGCGGGCCGTGGCTGCCACGGCCCGCCCCCAGGCAGCCCGATGCTCCACCCGGCCCCAGCTACTCCGGCCGGTACTCGGCGGCGTCGATCTCCACCCGGGCGGCCCGCAGCCGGGCGAGCAGACTCGCCCGCAGCGACTCGGGCGCCCGCTCCCCGCCGCACTTGCGGGCGACGAGCATCTTCACCTCGTGCTCCACCCCGAACTCGCGCAGGCAGGGAGAGCATTCGTCAAGGTGGGCCCGAATCAGATTCTGCTGCCCGCCCTTACACTCACCGTCGAGATACAGAAAGACCGCGTCGAGTACTTTCCGGCAATCGATCTCGTGTGGACCGCCGCAGCTCACGACGCACCGCCCTCGCCGTCGGCGGAACCGGCCGCCACGAGCCCACGGTCCAAGGCATACTTCTCCAAGGACTTCCGCAGACCCCGGCGACCGCGGTGCAACCGGGACATCACGGTCCCGATCGGCGTACCCATGATCTCCGCGATCTCCTTGTAGGCGAAGCCCTCGACGTCGGCGAGGTACACCGCCATGCGGAAGTCCTCGGGCAGTGCCTGCAGGGCGTCCTTGATGTCGCTGTCCGGCAGGTGTTCCAACGCCTCGGTCTCCGCGCTCTTGAGCCCACTGGACGTATGCGACCCCGCCTCGGCGAGCTGCCAGTCCTCCACCTGCTCGGTGGGGCTCTGCAGCGGCTGGCGCTGCCGCTTGCGGTACGTGTTGATGAACGTGTTCGTCAGAATCCGGTAGAGCCAGGCCTTAAGATTCGTGCCCGCCTGAAACTGGTGGAAGGCCGCGAACGCCTTGACGAAGGTCTCCTGCACGAGATCCTCCGCGTCGGCGGGATTACGGATCATGCGCAGGGCTGCCGCATACAACTGGTCGAGGTAGGGAAGGGCGTCCTGCTCGAAACGGGCGCCTCGCTCCTCGGTGGTCTCGTCGACCAGGATCACTTCCTCACCGTCATGCTCCCCGGCGGCCCGCCCCGCATCCACCATACCTGACCGGGCGACATGCGACCGTCCTTCCAGAGCGGACGATACCCCGGCCAAAGCCGGGGCGCGCATCGGCGCGACGCTCGGCAAAAGCCAGGCGGCGGCGGTCCGCGACTGCGCGGACCGCCGGCCGGTGCTGCTCCCAGGAGTCATGAAGCCTCCACGACGTCGTCGGGCTGCCGGTTAACTGTCGGCTGACTGCCCGCACAACCGGGTCAGCCCGCGGATGATTCCCGCAGCTGGCCCCGCAGCCAGAATGCGCCGGCCCGGGCCGCTTCGGCCACGGCCTCGCCGGGCGGACGCGCATCCTGTCGGCGGGTCCGGAAGGAGTGGTCGGCTCCCGCGACGAGATGGACCTCGCGGCCGAGCTCCGGATCGGGCACCGATCGCCCGAAGGAGTCCCGCTCGCCCTGGACGACGAGCACCGGGACGCCCGCGCCGTCAAGTTCGTCCTGCCTCGACGGCCTGGTTCTGCCTGCCGGCGTGGTTCCCGGTGGCTGGAGCGGGAAGCCGAGGGCGAGCACGCCGCACGCCTCGAGCCCGGCCGCGACCCGCACGGCCACCCGCGATCCCATCGAGGCGCCGGCGAAGGCCAACAGGCGCGGTGGGCCCAGCGCCCCGACCGCGGCGATCGCGACCGCGTCGAGCCGGGCCGGCCGGTCCGGCGCCCGCCGTCCGGCGACGCGGTACGGCATCTCCAGCCGCGCCACCTGCACCCCGACAGAGGTGAGATATGCCGCAAGTTGTACGAAAAGCGGCGTGTCCGTGCCAGTCCCGGCTCCGTGCAGGAAGAGCACCGTCGACTCCGTCGTGCCGGGAACCACCAGCAGCCGCCCGCCGTCCACAGCTGTGGGCGGTCCATCACCCGGGACCTGCCCGGGGCCGGCGGCGGTGGACGGCGAATCCGGCGCGCATCTATCCGCGCGAACGGGGAAGGACACGACGTGGTCGAGCCTGGAATCTGTCAGACTTCCGCCTTGAGTGTGTGACTTACCTCGCATCATCGCCCCTCGAAGGGTAGGAACGTTTCATGCCGCCTGGCCCCGACGCCGATCCGGGTCCGTCTCGCGGACGAGCGAACACCCTGGTCTGCGAGGCTCCAGCCAACAGTGACGACCCATACTGGGCGTTCTACGAAGAGGTCGCGGCGGTCCAGCTCCGCGAATGGCTGCCGTCCCGGCCCACGCGGGTGCTCGACGTCTCCGGCCCGCGGGCCCGCTTCGCCCGCCAGATGGTGAGCACCGGCCATCAGGTCGTCCGGGTGGTCACCAGCGCCCTGTCGCCCGATCCGGGGAGCGGTCCCGGGACGCTTCTGCCGGTGGTGGGAGACGCCCGCTCGCTGGACTGGTTCGCTCCCGGTTCCTTCGACGCCGTCCTCGCCGAGGCTCGGGCGCTGTCGTTCTGCCTCGCCACCGAGACCATCCTGGAGGAGATCCACCGGATGCTGCGGCCGGGCGGCCAGCTGCTGCTCTGCGTCGACTCCCTGCTGCTCGGGCTCGCCCGGCTCGCCGAACAGCACCGCTGGGCGGAGCTGTCCGACGTCCCGCGGGCGGACGTGGTGCTCGTGCCGGCGGAAGACGGAACGATCACCCGGTGTTTCTGGCCTGAGGAACTTCGGGCGCTGCTGACCAGCGCAGGGCTCGACGTGGACTGGATCCGCCCGCGCACCGTGCTCTCCGCAGAGGCGGTCAAGCGTGCGGTCGCCGAGGCCGTCTCGTGCTTCCCCACCCTGGTACGCACGGAGGTGGAACTCTCCGCCGAGCGTGAGGGTGAGTCCATCGGCATCCATCTCATCGCCTCGGCCCGCCGGTCCGCCTAAGATCCGGCGCGACGGTCGGTCCATGCGGGCCAGGGGGCGAGGCGTTCGAGGGCGGCCGCGATTCCCAGGAGCCGGGCCTCGTCCCCGTGCCGGCCGACGATCTGGAGGCCAACCGGGCAGCCGTCGTCGGTGAATCCGGCGGGGACACTCACCGCGGGGTGGCCGCTGAGGTTGAACGCCCAGGTGAGGCTCACACTCCGGGTCTGGCCGGGGCCGCTGTGCGGATGCGGCCGGTTCGGCGTGGTGGGCGTGATGATCAGATCGACCCGGGCCAGGATGGCCGCGAGCCGGGCGTCGTTGTCCTCCCGCGACGCCGCGCTGCTCCGGTCACGGCGGCCGCGGTCCACCGGGGCAGTGGCCGTCGTGACCGCGGTGGCCGTGGCCGCGGTGGCCGCCCGCAGCGCCGTCCACGCCTCCTCCGGATCCTCCAGCTCGACGGGGACCGCACGCCAGGTCAGCGCACCGGCGCGGACGAGACGCTCGGCGGCGGCGCGGCTGACCGCCACCACCTCCGGCTCGGGGGTGGCGAATCCGAGCGTCGCTGACCAGGCGGCACCCGGCACGCGATCCGCGCCGCGCGGGCCGGCCGCGGGGCGCGACCCGGGGTCGCCGAGGACCATCTCCAGCCAGGCCTGGGCGTCCGCGACCGTCCGGGTGATCGGACCGGGCACGGTGAACCCGGCCGGGTCCCGGGTAGGCAGCCGTCCGTTCGTGGGTTTGAGGCCGACCACTCCACACCAGGCCGCCGGGAGGCGGGTGGAGCCGGCGCCGTCGCTGGCCGTGGCGAGCGGGACGATCCCCGCCGCCACCGCCGCGGCCGAGCCGGCCGACGATCCGCCCGGGACGCGGTCGACCCGCCACGGGTTGACGGTCGGGCCACGGCTGGTGTGGCCCCAGGTCTGCCAGACGTGCGCGGCCCGCACCGGTACCGCGGTCATTCCGATCGCGACCGCTCCCGCCGCGATCAGCTTCTGGGTCACGGGGGCGTCGACGCCCTCCCCTGCCTTGACGGCGACGGGCACGCCGGCGAGGGGCAGGTCCGCACCGCGAGCCAGGGCGCGTTGCACCGCGCTGGCCGTGCGCCCGGCTTCCTCCGGCCAGAGCTCGGTGAAGGCCCGCAGGACGCCGTCCACCGCGCGCAGGCGGGCGAACGCGGCATCGACGGCCTCCTGCGCGGCGATCTCACCGCGACGGACCAGGTCGGCCACCACCACCGCGCCGCACGACGGATAGGCACGCTCAAAGGATCTTCTCGTCGCCACCCGGCCTCCCGCCGCGCCCGCCCGACCCGACCGGCACCCGACCCGACCGGCGGGAATCGGGTGCCGGCCGGCGCATGTCGCGAGGACGCGGTTGACCCGGGCCGTCGTCCGGCATGCTGTCATGGTGAGCATCCTGACGGGTACCGAAGCCACCGGAACGCAGTCCGATCCGTGGCCGGCTCCACTCGCACGGCAACCGGTCGAGGCCGTCGTCGCGGTGCCCGGCTCGAAGTCCGGCACGAACCGGGCACTCGTGCTCGCCGCGCTGGCGAATGGAACCTCCCGGCTGCGGGGTGCGCTGCGCTCCCGCGACACCCTGCTGATGGCCGGGGTGCTGAGGACGTTGGGTACCGAGGTATCCACCGAGGGGCCCGACTGGGTCGTCCACGGCCACCCGACGCCGAGCGCCGCGCGCGCGGAGTGCGGAAACGCGGGCACCGTGGCGCGCTTCACCCCGGCGCTGGCCACGCTGACCCGCGGCGATGTCGTCTTTGACGGAGACGCGCGGATGCGCGAGCGCCCACTCACCCCGCTGCTCGGCGCGCTGCGCGAGCTCGGCGCCGAGATCGACGGCGACCGAATGCCCTTTACCGTGCACGGCCGAGGGCGGCTGCGCGGCGGCGAGGTGATCGTGGATGCCTCCCACTCCAGCCAGCTTGTCTCGGGGCTGCTCCTCGCCTCCCCGCGCTACGACACCGGGGTGACGGTCGTCCACCGCGGGTCCCGGCTGCCATCGGCTCCCTACCTGGACATGACCGTCGCGGATCTACGGGCCGCCGGCGCCACGGTCGAGGTCGACGCCGTGCGCTCCCCCGCAGCCGGCCCGGTGGCGGGCACCCGGCGCTGGCGCGTCGAACCGGGCAGGCCGACCGCCGCGGACCGGACCATCGAACCGGACATGAACAGCGCGGCGGCCTTCCTCGCGGCGGCGGTCGCCACCGGCGGGCGGGTGGTGATCCCGGACTGGCCGGAGTCGACCGAGCAGCCCGGCCGGCTGCTGCCCGATCTGCTGGTGGCGATGGGAGGCACGGCCCGGCGCACGCCGGCGGGCCTGGAGATCACCGGTGGCGGCGCCGTCCACGGGATCGACATCGATCTGTCCGACTTCGGGGAGGCCGCTCCGACACTGACCGCGCTCGCCGTGCTCGCCGACTCGCCGTCACGGCTACGGGGCATCGCGCACCTGCGGCTGCAGGAGACCGACCGGCTGGCCGCCCTGGCCCTCGAACTCGGTCGCCTGGGCGCACGGGTCACCGTCACCGATGACGGGCTAGCGATCAGTCCGGCGCCCCTGCACGGCGCCCGGCTCGACCCGCACGCCGATCACCGGCTGGCGATGGCCTACGCGGTGGTCGGCCTCGTGGTGCCCGGGATCGTCATCGACGACATCGCGACGACCGGCAAGACGGTGCCGGACTTCCCCCGGATGTGGACGGCGATGCTGGCCCGATGAGCGGCGCGACGCGACGCCCCCCGGGCCGGGCCGGCGGCCCCCCGGGTCCGACCGACGGCGCCGGCGGCTAGTCCGATGGCCCGCGAGCTGGACGAGGACGACGTCCGGGTCCGGCCGGGCCGGGGATCGCGCCCCCGGACCCGGGACCGGCCCGACCATGCCGAGGCGGTTGTGGCGGTAGTGGTGGGCGTCGACCGCGGCCGGTACACCTGCCGACTCGACGCGATGGCCGACCGCCTGGTCGCGGCCGTGCGCGGTGGATCGATGCGCCGGACCTCCGTGATAGTCGGTGACCGGGTGGCCCTCGTGGGGGATGTCTCCGGGGCGGCGGGCCTCCTGGCGCGCATCGTCCGCCGCGAGGAACGCACGAGCGTCCTGCGGCGCACCCCCGACGACAGCGATCCGGTGGAACGCCCGATCGTCGCGAACGCCGACGTCCTGGTCATCGTCTGCGCGGTCACCGATCCGCCGCCGCGGCCCGGCCTGATCGACCGGTGCCTGGTCGCCGCCTACGACGGCGGGCTCTCCCCGGTCCTGTGCCTGACCAAGACGGATCTCGCGAATCCGGCACCGCTGGTCGAGCTGTACCGCCCGCTCGGGCTCCCCGTCGTGACCACGCGCCCCGGTGGGGACCTGCACGCGCTGCTGGAGCTGCTGACCAATCGGGTCAGTGTGCTGTTCGGGCACAGCGGGGTCGGCAAGTCCACCCTGGTGAACCGGCTAGTGCCGGCGGCGGACCGGGCGATCGGCGAGGTCAACGCCGTGACCGGCCGCGGCCGGCACACCTCGTCGGCCGCTGTCGCACTGCTGCTGCCCCAGGGGGGCACTGTTGTGGACACCCCGGGTATCCGGTCGTTCGGGCTCGGCGCGGTGTCCCCGGAGCGGGTGCTGCGGGCCTTCGAGGACCTCGCCGCGGCCGCCGCGCACTGTCAGCCCGGATGCGAGCACCTGGCGCCGTCCCCCGACTGCGCCCTGGACTCGGCGGTGCGGGACGGCCATGCCGACGCTGCCCGGCTGGCGAGCCTGCGCCGGCTGCTCGGCGCCTGCGGAGCATCGCCTTGATCGCAATAGATCGGGAGATTAGTCACACTCACCCCGCCACCCGGTGCCCGCCGCCCGGGACCACCGACGCGCGGTGGGGCCCGGCTCGTAGTCTCGCAGGCGTGACCCCGCCTAACCCCACCTCCGTGAGCATCGAACCGACCGCGGACTCCGACACCGTCGCCATCGCCGACGATCTGGCCCTCGCGCTCAGCCTCGCGGACGCCGCCGACCGGATCACTCTTTCCCGATTCCAGGCAGTAGACCTGCATGTCGAGTCGAAGCCGGACAACACCCCGGTCTCCGACGCCGACACCGCCGTCGAGTCCATGATCCGCGAACGGCTCGCTGTGGCCCGGCCGGGCGACGCCGTGCTCGGCGAGGAGGAGGGTCTCGTCGGATCGGGCGCCCGCCGGCGCTGGATCCTGGACCCCGTCGACGGCACCAAAAACTTCGTGCGCGGCGTGCCCGTCTGGGGCACCCTGCTCGGGCTCGAGGTGGACGACGAGATGGTCGTCGGGGTCGCGAGCGCCCCGGCGATGAGCCGACGGTGGTGGGGAGCCCGGGGCACCGGTGCCTTCACTCGCGACGCCACCGGCGACACCCGTGCCCTGAAGGTCTCCTCGGTCGCCAGCCTGGGTGACGCCTTCCTGTCCTTCGCCTCCGTCGAGGGCTGGCAGACCGCCGACCGGCTGGAGGAGTTCCTCCACCTCGCCGGCCAGGTCTGGCGGACCCGCGCCTACGGCGACTTCTGGTCACACATGATGGTGGCCGAGGGCGCCGTGGACCTCGCCTGCGAACCCGAAGTGTCGCTCTGGGACATGGCCGCGCTCCAGGTCATCGTCGAGGAGGCCGGCGGCCGGTTCACCGACCTGGGCGGACGCCGGGGACCGGGACACGGCACGGTGCTCACCACCAACGGGCATCTCCACGACGTCGCGCTGCAGTCGTTCAGCGGCTCTTCATGATCGGTTTTGCGCATCGTGGTTCTCCCGCCCCCGGCCAGCGGGAGAACTCCCTGCCCGCGTTCCGTCGTGCCCTGGCCGGCGGGGCGAGTGGGCTGGAGTCGGACGTCTGGCTCACCGCCGACGGCGTTCCGGTCCTGCATCATGACGGTGTGTTCGGCCCGCCCGGGCGGCGTCGGCGGATTCCCGACCTGACCGCCGACCGCCTGCCGGGGTGGCTGCCGACCCTCGCGGAGTTCTACGCGGAGCTGGGTACGTCCTTCGAGTTCAGTCTTGACCTGAATGGCCCGCCAGGCAGTTGGGCGGACGCGGCGGCGGCCGTCGCCGTCGCCCGCGAGGCCGGTGGCGGCGAGGCGGCGAGGCGGCTGTGGCTGTGCGGCGGGCTCACGGACCTCGCGAAATACCGACCGCTGGATGACGATGTCCGGCTGGTGAACTCGACGTCGATCCGCGATATCGTCGCCGGTGGCGGAATGACCGCGTACGGCGATGAACTCCGGGCCGTCGGAGTCACCGCCCTCAACCTGCGCGCGCGTGAATGGACCCCGCCCCGGGCCGGCATCGTCGGTGTTCTCCACAACCTGGGTATCGCCGTGTTCGGGTGGGATGCGCAACGAACAACCACACTGACCCGGCTAGCCGGATACGGGCTCGATGCGGTCTACAGCGACCATCTACGCCGGCTGGTACGCGTGACGGGTGCCACCCGGGCATAGCCAGCAGGGGTGCCCGGCGACGCGACTGTCGTAGGTGCGCCGAGGTCAGACGAATTGGGTAGCCAACCAGGCGAAGTCGTTGATTCAGTTGTGCGCAGAGTGACGCGACTCCGGCACACCGTCATATAACTGCTGGTTAGGATAGCGTCGCGCAGGCTATAGCCGGCGTCACCCTCGAGCGCCAGGGAAAGATCGGTTCCCCGAACCTGCGGATTGACCCACGAAAGGGATAACACTCACTCCCGCGCCGGCGGCCGACGATGGCGCACCGTGGCACTTTCTTGGCACCGGGATGGCGGGAGGCTGCACTCAGTCCTCCTCTGCGACTTTCAGCATCTGCTCCGGAAACCCGGTGCGTTCCGCCACATGCTCGACGGAGTATCCCTGTCGTACCAGGTCACGAGCCTGTTCCAGGGTCCAGCCCCGACCGGGGTCGACCCGGCGGACAACCACCTCACTCGCCTGGCGCCGTTCCTGGGGCCAGCTGAGTCGTGCACGGCGTGCCAAGGGTCGACCTCCGAGATTTGAGAGGACTTTGATGTTACGCCACCAAGGATAGGCCATATTGACGCCGGCCTGCCCGTTGAACTCCACGATAGCGGGTGCCGACCAGTTAATGCAGACCCGCGCCGGAAGACAGCGCATCACGCGAAGACCCTGGCCCGAACAGGCGACACGGCAAGAGGTACGAGAGCCCTTGATCCTCGGCTGGCCGGATCCATCGGTGACCGGGAAGACCTTCCGCGAGAGCGGTTCAGCCGAGAACGGCACCGACGCATCTCGCCGGGCGACTTCCCGCAAGGCATGGCTATGGATGGCCAACTGGGTCGTCGATGCATAGCGGGTCCACCCCGATGCGACGGGTCACCTCGGTGAACGTATAACGGCGGATCCCGGCCCCGCCATGGCCGGCGGCCGTGCCCGTTTATCGGCTCCGGGTGAGGCCACGACCCACGGCTTCCGCCGGGGTCGAACGCGCGCCCGACGGCTGGGCGGCGGCCCCGGATGCTTCCGTGGTCCTGGTCGAGCGGCCGTGCTCACGCAGCATCACCCGCCACTGCTGCGGGGAGTGACTCGCCGGCCGGGTGGTCGCCAGAAAATCCTCGAGAACCGCCCGGAAGCGTTCGGGGTCAGTGTGATGGGGGAAATGCCCGGCACCAGCGAAGATCTCCAGGCGGCTCCCCGGCATCGCCTCGTGCGCCATCCACGCGTGCTCAGCCGGGATGACGGCATCCCGGTCACCCCAGACGATCAGCGAGGGCATCCCAGCGGCGAGGTAGCACCGGTCCAGCATCGTGATGGACTGCCCATGCCCGTCCACCGCCGACCGTAGCGTGCGCAGGAACGCCGCCCGCGCGGTGGGTACGCCCAGCGAGTCGAAGACGTTCAGGAGATCGTCGGCGTCCCGCCCGAGATCGGTGTGCAGCAGGCGCAGCGCGTGCATTCCGGCCCAGCCGGCGACCCGCACCGGCGGCATGCCGATCAGGGACAGCAGCGCCCCGGCTCCGGGCACGGCCGCCGCCCGCAGCGCGGGATGCAGGTGTGGCCCGACCCCGCCGGTGGCGACCAGCACCAACCGCTCGCAGCGCTCCGGGAACTGGTAGGCGAACTGCATGGCCACCCCGCCGCCCAGCGAGTGCCCGACGACCGTGGCGCGCTCGATCCCGAGGATGGTGAGCAGGTCACGCATCCCGCACGCGTAACCGGCCACCGAGTAGTCACCGCGCGGTTTGTCCGACTCCCCGTGTCCCAGCAGGTCGGGGGCGATGGCGGTGTGCCGGCGGGCCAACTCCGGGATGATCGAGGCCCAGGTGCGCGCGTTGTCCCCGATGCCGTGGATGAGCAGCAGAACCGGGCCGCGCCCGGCCCGCAGATAGCACCGCCGGTACCCGTGGACCGTGACGAAGCGGGAGGTCAGCGGGCTCACCCGGGGCACGCCGTAGGCACGGCCGCCTTCGGTGCTCGTCATCCCGTCTGCCGATGCCACGACCGAGGCTGGATTCTTCCTCACTCGCCACCACCCACCCGCGA
>NZ_CDWTMO010000051.1:0-22559 GCF_977946435.1 Frankia sp. CgKIO3
CAGCTTGATCAACTTAGCGGAAATGGCATTGCGACACGTCCACGCCCCTCTCTCGGCACGGGTGCCACAAAATCATCTCGCTGGAGTTCCGTTGATTACAGTGCCGTTGATGACAGCCTCTGCCGACTACCACGAGATGAACATTCTTCGAACCGATTCGGTCGCGATGTCGATGGAATGCTCACATAAACGCCCCGTGCGCCGCAAGGTCGTCTATGACTCGATAGGAGAAACGGATCGCCGGTGTAAACACCCGGCGAGGCGAGGAATAATCCGTGTGGGAGTCCCAGCGGACGTCGATCGACGCCATATGTGACCATGGGGGCACTGATTTGTCCACCTACGTGTTGGACCAGGGGCATCCGGACGAGCGCACCCGCCTCGAAGCGATGGCGCAGCTGTGGGACCCGGGCACCATGCGGCTCGTGGCGGCCCTGGGTATCGGCGCTGGGCATCACTGCCTCGAGGTCGGCGCGGGCACCGGCTCGGTCGCCCGGGCCCTGGCCGAGGTCGTCGGCCCCGCGGGGCACGTCCTCGCGGTGGACCGCGACATCCGCTTCCTCGACCGGCTACCGGAGCCGGTCGAGGTCCGGCGCATGGACGTGATGGTCGACGATCTTCCGCACGCGCGGTTCGACCTGGTCCACGCCCGGCTCCTGATCGCACACCTCCACCCCCATCGGCGTGCGCTCCAACGGCTCGCGGCGGCGGTCGCACCAGGCGGCTGGCTTCTGATCGAGGAGGTCGATTGGACCTGCGCCGACCTGGTCGTCCCGGAGGCGCCGATACACACCGCCATGGTCCGCGCGCTGCAAGGGCTCATAGGCGAGGGTGGCGGGTTTGACGCGACCTATGGCCGCCGACTCCTCGGCGATGTGCTCAGCCTGGACCTCACCGACGAGTCCGCGCACTACCACGGCGTTCAGTCCCGCGGCACCGGCGAGTCGTGGCTCGCCTGGCAGCTCCTCGTGGAGCGGTTCCAGGAGAGCATCATTGAAGCCGGACTGCTGACCCGGGACGAGGTGGACCAGTGGTGGTCCCTCAGCCGTGACGAGAACAACCTCCTCATCAGCGCGGCGATGTTCGCCGCCTGGGCCCGGCGGTCCTGCCAGACATGATCGCTGATGGGTCTCCGGGCCGTCCGCCCGCCGGTCGTCGCGAGGTGTACCGGATCACCGCAGCCGCGTAGCGACCGGACGGATGGTGATTTCGGGACCCCGAACCAAGATTGTCAGCCCTAGCTGGCAAACGGTTCTTGTGCTGCCGCGTCCCCGCGGGGGCGTGTTTCGCGGTTCGTGAGGTCCGCGGGCCGGGTAGGATGCCGTTCGACCAGGCAGGAGCCTTCGAAGGGGCTCATCACACGCCGCCCTGCTGGGGTGGGCTGGCCCCGGGCCGGCGGGGGCTCGCCGTGGACAATATCATCATTGCAGCGACCGCCTTCGCTGTGGTCTTCCCGGCCGAGCTGCCGGACAAGACGTTCGTGGCGGCACTCGTTCTGGGTGCCCGCTACCGGCCGCTGCCGGTTCTCGTTGGGATTTGGGCAGCGTTCGCAGTGCACGTCGGCGTCGCCACCGCCGTCGGCGGCTTGGTCGCGGCGCTGCCCCGAAGAGCTGTCGAGTTGGTCGCCGGGGCGCTGTTCTTCGTCGGTGCGGTCCTCCTCCTGCGTTCCCACCCCGCCGACCCCGCCGAACTGGAGGGGCACAAGGCCGCCGGCGTCGAGGGACCCGCCGCGAGACGCGTATGGGCCGAGGCCTTCGGTGTTGTCCTCGTCGCCGAGTTCGGTGATCTCACCCAGATTCTCACCGCCACCCTCGCGGCCCGCTACCACCGCCCGATTCCCGTCGGCGTCGGCGCGTTGCTGGCCCTGTGCACCGTCACTGGGCTGGCTGTCGCCTTTGGCCACTTCCTGCTGCGGGTCGCTCCGCTGCGCCGGGTCCAGCAGCTCGCCGCCCTCGTTCTGCTCGGCCTTTCCATCTCCACTATGGTGGACGTCCTGCGCGGGTAAGGGAGATCCCTGGTCGGCGGCCGACACGCCGCCTGCGTGCGCGGGCTCCGGTCGGCGGTGCGCCCAGGCCCACTGGTCGCGAGCCGGTGGCACCCCAACTCAGCGTGGTGGCGGTGCGGGGGACCGGGTCGGAAGCCGACCGGAGTGACCTCTGGGCGCCGTGCGGGTGATGCTCGCGATGTCGATGGTGGCGATCTTCGATTGGCCGGCCGGGCGCCTCAGCGGGGGCGGACGTGCCGGTCGAGGAAGGCGAGTGCCCGTGACCAGGCGTCGGCCGCGGCGACCGGGCGGTAGACCGCCTCCCGGTCGTCGCTGTGGAAGGCGTGGCCGGCCCCGGCGTAGCTGACCAGCTCCGTCGGGGCGCCCGAGCGTGCGGCCGCGGCCCGTAGGGCGGCGATCTCGTCGGTGGAGATCAGGGCGTCTTCCTCGCCGTAGAGGCCGAGCCACGGCCCGCGCAACGACGGTGCCGCCTCCACCAAGGCGGGGATGCCGGGCCAGTACGGTGTGCTGACCCCGCCGCCGTAGAACGACACCGCCGCGGCGAGGGGGTGCCGGGTGGCGGTGTGCAGCGCGACCGTGCCACCCATGCAGAAGCCGATGATCGCGTTCCGCTCGGCGGGGAAGCCCGCGTCGAGGAGGTGCCCGAGCGCCGCGTCGATGTCGGCGTCGATGCCCGCGCCGGACAGGGTGCCCATCGTCGACGTGGCCGCGGCCCAGCCGTCGGCCGGGTCCACCTCGTCCAGCCCGTCGCGGTGATACAGGTGCGGGGCCACGGCGAGCCAGCCGGCACCGGCGAGCCGGTCGCAGACGGAGACCAGGTACGGCGTGATGCCTCGGGAGTCCTGGACGACGACCATGCCGCCGCGCGGCGGGTCCTCCGCGGCCGGGGCGAGGACTGTGAGCGGCAGCCCGCCGCGGCCGCGGACGACCTGCGCCCGCAGCCGGGCCCTGTCTTCGCCGTGATGTCGTGTTCGATGGGACGTCGCGTCGTTCGTTCCGGTTGCCATGGCGCCATCCTTTCCGCCGGCGAGCCTTCCCGCCCGATCCGCCTGTCCTGCCCATGGTCCGTCGACCACCTGGTGTCTGGAACCGCCGCGGACCGGCGGATTCACCCGGACACGCCGGGCCGCGACACGCCGCCAGACAGGCCTCGACAGCATGAAGGCGTCACGCTACTCCCTGTAGTGGCTTGGCGGGTGTCGCTGGACGGAGGGAGGACGCGGTGAGGCAACCACTGCCGAGGGTGGCGGCGACCTGGGGGAGTGCGGTGGACCCGGCGTACGTCGACCGGACCGTCGGAGCCCTCCTGTGGTGAGCGGGGGACGGCATCGTGGCGGCGGCGAACATGATCCTCTTCCGGGACAGTGCCCCCAGCCGGGACACTCGGCGCCGTCGCCCCCACTGGCCTCGGGCGAGACCGGCCTGCCCGGCCTGCCCGATCCGGCCGATCCGGCTGATCCGGCCGGACGGGCGTGGGCCCGGCTCGGCGGCGTCGACGGGCTCGGCACGCCCGGTGCCCGGCGGATCGCCGTCATCACCGTCGGCATGGCCCTGCTGATGGGCGTCCTGGTCTGGCTGTACGGAACGTCCGTCACCAGCCTGCGCCCCCGGGACCTGCCGATCCTCACCGTGGGCCCGGCACCCGCGGCGACCGCGCTCGCCGACCAGATCAGCCGGGTGGAGCCGGGCGCCCTCACGGTGCGCACGGTGCCGACGGTGGCCGCCGCCGACCGTGCGCTGCGCGAGCGTGACGCCTACGCCGCGATCGTCATCGGCGGCAACGGCCTGACCCTGCGGGTCGCCTCCGCGGCGAGCCCGGCGGTCACCGAGGCGCTGACCCGGGGCATCCGGGTGTTCATGCCAGGTCTGGAGATCCCGGTGGTCGACGTGGTGGCCAACGCGCCACGGGACCAGGCCGGCGGCGGGCTGGCGGCCGGTTACCTCCCGTTGACGCTGGTGATCACCGCGGCCGGCGTGCTGCTGGCGCGGATGGTGGGATCGCGGGTGATCCGGCTCGCCGGGCTCGCCGCGCTCGCGGTGCTCTCCGGCTTCGCCGGGGCCGTCGCGCTGCAGGGGGCGTTGGACGTCCTGCCCGGGGAGTTCCTGACGACTATGGCGGTCGTGACGTTGCTGGCGCTGGCCGTCGCCGGGCCGGTCCTGGGACTCGGTGCGGTCGCGGGCGTGCCGGGTCTCGTCGCCGCGGTGCTGGTTCTGGTCGCTGGTGCCGCCCTGTCGGCGGCGGCCTCCGCACCGGAGATGCTGCCACAGCCCTGGGGCGACATCGGCCAGTTCGCGCCGCCGGGGGCGGGTGCCACGCTGCTGCGCTCGACGGCCTACTTCGACGGTGCCGGCGGTGGCCGTCCGGTACTGGTCCTCGCCGGCTGGTTCGTTGTCGGGCTGGGCCTGGCGGTCGTCGGTCGGCCCGTCCGTCCACAGGAGGGGCGAATCCGCCTCAGGGTGACATCCGGCCCGAGCGTCCCGGCGCGCCGAGGCGGCATTCGAGCATAGGGTCGCAGACGTGGACCGCCGCATCTTCGGACTGGAGAACGAGTACGGCGTCACCTGCGTGTTCCGGGGGCAGCGACGGCTGTCCCCGGACGAGGTGGCACGGTACCTGTTCCGTCGTGTCGTGTCATGGGGACGCAGCAGCAACGTGTTCCTCAAGAACGGCGCCCGCCTCTACCTGGATGTCGGTAGCCATCCGGAGTACGCCACCCCGGAATGCGACTCCGTGCCCGACCTGGTCACCCACGACAAGGCCGGGGAACGCATCCTCGAGGGCCTGCTTGTCGAGGCCGAACGACGGCTGCGCGAGGAGGGCATCGCCGGCGACATCCATCTGTTCAAGAACAACACCGACTCCGCCGGCAACAGCTACGGCTGTCACGAGAACTACCTCGTCGGCCGGCACGGCGAGTTCTCGAAGCTCGCGGACGTGCTGGTGCCGTTCCTGGTCAGCCGGCAGATCCTGTGCGGCGCGGGCAAGGTGCTGCAGACCCCGCGGGGCGCGGTGTACTGCATCTCCCAGCGCGCCGAGCACATCTGGGAGTCGGTGTCCTCGGCGACCACCCGGTCCCGGCCGATCATCAACACCCGTGACGAGCCGCACGCCGACGCCGAGCGGTTCCGGCGGCTGCACGTGATCGTCGGCGACTCGAACATGAGTGAGACGACCATGCTGCTCAAGCTCGGGGCGACCGACCTGGTGCTGCGCATGATCGAAGCTGGCGTGATGCTGCGGGACATGACCCTGGAGAACCCGATCCGGGCGATTCGCGAGGTCAGCCACGACATGACCTGCCAGCGCAGGATCAAGCTGGCCAACGGGCGTGAGGTCAGCGCGCTGGACATCCAGTGGGAGTACTACTCCAAGGCGGTCGAGTTCGTGGAGCGCCGCGGCGGGGACGAGGTCGCCAAGCGGGTGCTCGACCTGTGGGGCCGCACCCTGCTCGCGATCGAGACCGACGACCTCGAGCTCGTCGCCCGTGAGATCGACTGGGTGACGAAGTACGTGCTCATCGAGCGGTTCCGGCACAAGCACGGGCTGTCGCTGGCCTCGCCGCGGGTCGCCGAGCTCGACCTGAAATACCACGACATCCACCGTGACCGGGGCCTGTACTACCGGATGGAACGGGCTGGTCTGGTCGAGCGCGTCACCCGTGACCTCGACGTCTTCGAGGCCAAGTCACGCCCCCCGCAGACCACCCGCGCCCGGCTGCGCGGCGAGTTCATCAAGCGCGCCCAAGAGAAACGCCGGGACTTCACGGTCGACTGGGTCCACCTGAAGCTCAATGATCAGGCTCAGCGTACGGTCCTGTGCAAGGACCCGTTCCGTTCCGTCGACGATCGGGTCGACAAGCTCATCGCCAGTATGTGAGGACTCGAGCCCCTGTGATGTTCGTGCCGCGACGCGCCGGCGTCGTCCTGCCCTTCGCGTCAGCCCGTTCCGGCTCGCGTGGCAGCGGCCGTCGGCCGTCCGCCACCCGCCGGCACCTGCTCGCGGGTGCCGTGCTGCTCGCCCCGCTCCTGGCCGGTTGCGGCGCCTCCGACGCCCCCGACGGCACCAAGGCGGCGCCGGTGCCCTCCCGGACGGCCGTCGACGACATCTCCGGGCGGGTCCCCGCGGTCGCGGGTGCCACCGACCTGAGCCGCAAGCCGATCTCCGCGGCGGGCCGGGGGACGGCGCCGGCCACGCTGGTCACCACCGATCTCGTGACCGGTCACGGCGCGGTCGCCTCCGCCACCAGCACCGCCACCGTCCGGTACGTGGGCGTGCTCTGGCGCGACGGCAAGGAGTTCGACAGCAGCTGGGCGCGGGGCCAGCCGGCGACCTTCCCGCTGGACGGCACGATCGCCGGCTTCGGGCAGGGCATCGACGGGATGCGCGTCGGCGGCCGCCGCCAGATCATCATCCCGCCCGACCTCGGGTACGGCCCGGTGGGGGGACGTCCGCCGACGATCCTCGCCGACGACACTCTGGTGTTCGTGGTGGACCTGATCGCGGTCGACGGGGCCACGTCGGGCGTCGGGGCCGGCGCCGGCCAGCCGTAGCCCACCGGCCCTCACCCGGCCCGGCCGTGGGTGGCCCGGTGGGCGCGACCGGTGCGCCAGCGGTGGGGCGGGGACGGGGTGGTGCGTGGCCGGTGAACTCCGGCGGCTACCCTTTGCGGGTGTGTCCCGGCGACGGGTGGAGCGGCTCCTCAACCTGACGATGTGCCTGATGGCGACATCGCGCTTCCTCACCGTGTCCCAGATCGGCGAGCTGGTGGAGGGCTACGAGCCCGGGCGCACCGAGGAAGAGCAGGACGCCTTCCGGCGGATGTTCGAGCGGGACAAGGCGTATCTGCGGGAGATCGGCATCCCCCTGGAGACCGGCGCGGACTCGGCATTCAGCAACGAGATCGGCTACCGTATCCGCCGCGGCGACTACGCGCTGCCCGACATCGCCCTGGAACCGGACGAGGCCGCGGCTTTGGCCGTCGCCGGCTCGCTGTGGTCGAGCACGGCGCTCGCCGGGCCCGCCGCCAGCGCCCTGCGCAAGCTCGCCGCGGGCGGGGCCGCGGTGAGTGGTGGCGGGCTCGGAGTGCTTGACGGCTTCGAACCGCGGGTCGATGCAACCGAGCCGGCCTTCGAGCAGTGCCTCGCGGCGGTCCAGGCCGGTCGGACCATCCGCTTCCCGTACCGGAAGGTCGGTGAGACGGACGCCGCCGACCGGCACGTCGAGCCCTGGGGTGTGCTGTCCTGGCGGGGGCGATGGTACCTCGCCGGGCACGACCTGCACCGTGGTGCGGCCCGGGTGTTCCGGTTGTCCCGGTTCACCGGCCCGGTGCGCATGGTCGGACCGGCCGGCGCGGTCCAGGTCCCGCCAGGGGTCGACCTGCGGGCGATGGTCTCGGCGCAGGCCCCCCCGGACCGCTTCCGGACCGCCACGCTGGCGGTCCGCCGGGGCAGCGCGCACGCGCTGCGACGGTACGCCCGCCCGGCGGCGTCGCCGTCGCCGGCCGACGCCGATCCGTCGCCGGACACGAATCCACCGCCGGGCATGGATCTGCTGGAGATGGACTTCGCCGACACCGAACAGCTCGCCCGGTGGATCGTCGGATCGGGTCCGGACGTCGTCGTCGTCGACCCACCCGAGCTGCGCGCGGCTGTGGTCGGTCGGCTCCGGGCGGCCCTCACGGGCACCGCCGCCACGCTCGCGGGCACCGCCGCCCGCGGCGTGGCGTCCCCACCTGCGGGGGTGCGCCGCGACGAACGCCCGGTGAGCGCCCGATGATCCGCCGTGCGGTGCCCGCCCCGGTTCATCGTCCGGCGCTCGCTCCGGGCACGCGGTGAGCGCCGCCACCGACCGGCTGAGCCGGCTGCTCGCGCTCGTCCCCTGGTTGCGGGCGCATCCCGGGATCTCCCTGACCGAGGCGGCGGTGGCCTTCGGGGTCACCCCCCGCCAGCTGCGCGACGACCTCGACCTGCTGTTCGTTTGCGGCCTGCCCGGCGGCGCGCCCGGGGACCTCATCGACCTGAGCTATTCCGGTGATCAGATCACCGTCGTCGATCCGCAGACTCTCGACCGGCCGCTGCGGCTGTCGGTCGACGAGGCGACGGCCCTGATCGTCGCCGCCCGCGCGCTCGCCGACGTGCCCGGCCTCGCCGGCCGCGAGGCCCTGGACCGGGCGCTGGAGAAGCTGGAGGAGGCGGTCGGCACCGCCGGCACCGCCGCCGTCGGCCAGGTACGCGTCACCCTCGACGTCCACGACGAGGTCCTCGCGGTGGTGCAGCGGGCGCTGCGGGACCGCCGGCGGGTGCATCTGCGCTACCTGGTGTGGTCCCGCGACGAGCTGACCGAGCGCGACGTCGACCCGATGCGGGTGCTGGTCCAGGACGGCCGCTGGTACCTGGAGGGATGGTGCCACCGGGCGGAGGCGGTGCGGCTGTTCCGGCTGGACCGCATCGACGGGCCGGGCGGGGTGACGATCCTCGACGCCCCGGCGGTCCCGCCGCCGGGTACGGTGTCCCGCGACACCAGGGAGGGGATCTACCGGCCCGGCCCGGCGGACGTGCGGGTCGTGCTGGAGCTGGCGTCCCCGGCCCGGTGGGTGGCCGACTACTACCCGGTCACCGAGGTGCGCGAGCTGCCCGGCGGACGGCTCGAGGTCACGCTGTACGCCGGGGAGACCTCCTGGCTGCACCGGCTGGTCCTCGGCCTCGGGGCCGACGTGCGGGTGGTCGAGCCGCCGGCGCTCGCCGAGGAGGTGCACGCCTTGGCCCGCCGGGCTCTGCTCGCCTACGGGCTCACGCCGACCGCCGAGTAGGGTGATCGGTGTGCTCTGGGCGCTCCTCTACCTCGTCCTCATCGTCGGCGCGCTCGCCCTGCTGGCGCTCAGCGCGTGGCGGGTGTGGCAGAAGATGCGCGCGGTGCGGGCCGCCACGACGGAGCTGTCCGCGCGGGTCTCGGCCCTGGCCTCGGACACCGCGGCGTTCGCGGCGCGGCTCGACCACGCCGAGGTCAGCGCGCGGCTCGCCGAACGCACGTCCTGACCGGATCCGCTTGACCGGATCCGTGGTCCCCGTGTGATCCGCCGGGAGTGACCGTCGCGTGACGTCGATCGTGCCATATGGTGTTGTGTTGCCACAATCCAGGACTTCCGGCTTGACGAGGTAGCGATCGGTGATGATTTGGGGTTTCTGGTGTCCGTTGTGGACACGCTTTGCCCGCCGAGTGCTACGAGCTATCGTGCAGGTTGGCTTCGTTGCGCATCCGTCATCTCCGGGATACCCGCACGCCGTCTATCCCCTCTTAGGCTGGCGGACGTAGCATCGATCGTACCGGTCGTCGGACCGGGCCCGGTACCCCGCTCATCGGAGGACGCCGACCATGCCAAATCTGGGCACCACCGAAATCATCATCATCGCCCTCGTCGTTCTGGTGCTGTTCGGGTCGAAGAAGCTTCCTGACGCCGCGCGTTCCTTTGGTCGTTCGCTGCGCATCTTCAAGGCCGAGACAAAGGGCCTGCGCGAGGATGACCAGCCCGCGCCCGCGGCGCAGCCGGCCCCGTTGCCGATCGAGGCCCAGCCGCCGGTGGTCCAGCCGCAGGCCGCTGCGCCCGGTCAGGCCCCCGCCTCGTCCGTGAACGCCACCGCGTCCGTGAACGGCACCGCGTCGGCCGCCGACCGGGGCTGACCTCACGGCGGTCCCACGGCCTGTCGGGCGTCCGCCGGCGCCCCTTCCTCCTTCCTCTCGACCAGGAGCCGCCGACGTGCCAGGGTTGCCTACGCCGCAAAGGCTCGTCGCATCGGTGAACCACCGCCGCACGCGCACTGTCGAGGACAGTCGCATGCCGCTCACCGAGCATCTGCGTGAGCTGCGCAACCGCGTCGCCATCGCGCTCCTCGCGTTCGCGGTCGCCGGTGTCGTCTGTTTCATCTTCGAGCCGCGCATCTTCGACTGGCTCAAGGCGCCGTACTGCGACCTACCGGCGAGCAAGCGGTTCAGCCCGGATGGCCTGGCAGCGGACGACTGCACCCTGTACTTCTTCGGCATCCTCGACGCGTTCACCATCCGCCTGAAGATCTCTATGATCGCCGCGGCGGTGGTCTCCTCGCCGGTGTGGCTGTATCAGCTCTGGTCCTTCATCACCCCTGGTCTGCACCGTCACGAGCGGCGCTGGTCGCTGACCTTTGTCGGCGTCTCCCTCGCCCTGTTCGCCACCGGCGGGGTCTTCGCCTACCTGACGTTGTCGACCGGACTGGGTCTGCTGCTCGGCTTCGGCGGCAACGGGCTGGTCAGCGTCCTGGACGGCAACCGGTACCTCAGCTACGTCCAGGCGATGCTGCTGATCTTCGGACTGTCATTCGAGGTTCCGCTGCTCGTCACGATGCTGAATCTGGCCGGGATCATCAGCACCGCCAAGTTGCGGTCCTGGCGGCGGGCCGAGATCTTCCTGGTGTTCGTGTTCGCTGCGATCGTCACCCCCAGCCAGGACCCGTTCACCATGCTCGCGCTGGGCCTGCCCATGGTGGTCCTCTACGAGGTCGCACTGATCATCGGCTGGCTTAACGACCGGCGGGTGGCCCGCCGCGGGGACACCTCCCCGTACACCGACCTGGACGACGACGAGACCTCCCCGCTGGACTTCGACGACGCCCCGCCCCGCTCGGCGGGCCCCGCGGCGACGGCCACGTCGCCCGGCACGGCGGACCCGGCCGGCACCGGGTCGTCGACACCCGTCGGCGCGGGGACGGCCCCCGTCGCCCCGGGCTTCTCGGGTACCGACGTCACCCACGGCGACATCACCTGACGGGCCTACGGCGACATCACCTGATGATCGTCGGTTCCTCCCCGGCCGGTCGGGACCGGCGTAAACCGGTCGGCTGCCGGCCGTCGCGTCCCGTAGGGTGGCTGATGTGTCCTCCACGCCCGAGATTCTTGTGGAGTTCGCCGCTGGCCTCCCCTTCGGGCTCGACCCGTTCCAGTTCGAGGCGGTTGCGGCGCTGGCGGCCGGTGAAGGGGTGCTCGTCGCGGCCCCGACGGGAGCGGGTAAGACGGTCGTCGGCGAGTTCGCTGCCCATCTCGCCCTGCGCACCGGGACGCGTTGCTTCTACACGACGCCGATCAAGGCGCTGTCGAACCAGAAGTACGCCGATCTCGTCTCCCGCTACGGCGCCGCCTCGGTCGGCCTGCTGACCGGGGACACCTCCCGCAATGGCGACGCCCCGATCGTGGTGATGACCACCGAGGTCCTGCGCAACATGCTCTACGCCGGCCCGGCCGACAGCGGCCGGCTGGACGACCTCGGCTACGTCGTCATGGACGAGGTGCATTACCTCGCCGACCGCCAGCGCGGCGCCGTGTGGGAGGAGGTCATCATCCATCTGCCGGCGCAGGTCCGGCTGGTCTCCCTGTCCGCGACGGTGAGTAACGCCGAGGAGTTCGCCGAGTGGCTGGTCACGGTGCGCGGCCACACCCGGGTCATCGTCAGCGATCATCGCCCCGTTCCGCTGTGGCAGCATGTGCTCGCTGACCGCACCCTGTACGACCTGTTCCTCGAGGACACTCCTGGCACCCCGCCGCCGGGCGGACCCGCGGCACTCCGTGCCGTCCTGGACGATGATCTCGCTCGGTCGAGGTGGAGCGCCGGGGTCGAGGCCGGATTCGAGGTAGCCGGTACCCGGCGCGCCACCATCGGCGATCGGGACCGCGGCGATCGGGACCGCGGGCGGGAGCGGGAGCGGCCCGGCGGGCGGGACCGGGGCGGTAACCGTAACGGCGAACGGGGCCGGGACACCCAGAGGGGTCGCGGTGGCGACCGTGGTCGCAATGGGGGTGCCGGCCGGGCGCCCGTGGCAGACTTCCCCGCGGCCCGTGGTGGTCCGACGGCGGTCGGTGGACGAGTGGTGAACCCGGACCTGCTGCGGCTGGCCCGCGAGGAGAGCCGGGCGCTGTCGGGGGGCTATCCCACGGTCGGCCGCGGTCGGGGGGCGGCCGGCGCGCGCCGGTGGACGTGGGTGCCGGGCCTGCCGGAGGTCGTCGAACGGCTCGACCGCGACGGCCTGCTCCCCGCGATCGTCTTCGTGTTCAGCCGGGCCGGCTGCGATGCGGCGGTCACCTCCTGCGTGCGTGCGGGTCTGCGGCTCGTCGGCCCCGCGGAGCAGCAGCGGATCCGGACCCTGGTCCGGGAACGCACCGCCGGGATCCCCGAGACCGACCTCGCCGTGCTCGACTACTGGGCGTGGCTGGAGGGACTAGAACGCGGCATCGCCTCCCACCACGCCGGCATGCTGCCAACCTTCAAGGAGATCGTCGAGGAGCTGTTCGTCCAGGGGCTGGTCCGGGTGGTTTTCGCCACGGAGACCCTGGCACTCGGCATCAACATGCCCGCCCGCACGGTCGTGCTGGAGCGGCTGACGAAGTTCAACGGCGAGAGCCGCGTGGACATCACCCCAGGGGAGTACACCCAGCTGACGGGCCGCGCCGGGCGGCGCGGCATCGACGTGGAGGGCCACGCGGTCGTCCTGTGGCAGCCGGGGCTGGACCCGCTCGCGCTCGCGGGGCTGGCCTCCACGCGGACCTATCCGCTGCGCTCGTCGTTCCGGCCGTCGTACAACATGGCCGTCAACCTGGTCGGCAGGCTCGGGCGGGAGCGGGCACGTACCGTGCTGGAGTCGTCGTTCGCGCAGTTCCAGGCCGACCGGGCCGTGGTGGGCCTGGCCCGGGCGGTGCAGCGCAACACCGAGGCGATCGACGCGAAGCGCGAGGCGTTGAGCTGCGACAAGGGTGACATCGGCGAGTACGACCGGTTGCGCCGGGAGATCGCCGAGCGGGAGGCCGCGCTGTCGCGGGAGGGTTCCGCGCGCCGGCGGGCCGAATCCGCGGCGGCGCTCGCCCGGCTGCGGACCGGGGACATCGTGCGGGTGCCCGCCGGGCGGCGCAGCGGGCTCGCCGTCGTGCTCGACGCCGACGCCGCCGCGAGCGCCGCCGACGGCCCGCGGCCGGTGGTGCTCACCGCGGACAGGCAGGTCCGCAGGCTGTCCCTGACTGACTTCCCGGTCGCCGTCGAACCGCTCGGTCGGGTCCGGGTGCCGCGGTCGTTCAACCCGCGCTCGCCGCAGTCGCGCCGGGATCTGGCCTCCTCCCTGCGCGCCGCCGACGTCAACCCCGATGCCCCTCCGGGCCGGCGGGCCAGGGTCCGTTCGGCCGCGGCGGACGACGCCGAGCTCGCCCGGCTGCGCCGGGCCCTGCGCGCCCATCCGGTGCACGACTGCCCGCGCCGCGAGGAGCACCTGCGTTCCGCCGAGCAGGTCAACCGGCTGGTCAAGGAGACCGCCGCGATCTCGCGGAAGGTGGAGGGCCGGACGAACACGGTCGCGAAGACGTTCGACCGGGTCCGTGCCGCGCTCGAGGACCTCGGCTACCTGGACGGGGACAGCGTTACCGCCGCCGGGCGGGTGCTCGCGCGCATCTACTCGGAGCAGGACCTGCTCGTCGCCGAATGCCTGCGCGTCGGCATCTGGGACGATCTCACCCCGCCGGCGCTGGCCGCCGCCGTGTCCACGCTGGTGTTCGAGCCGCGCGGCGACGACGCCGGCGTCCCGGCGCTGCCGGGCGGCGTGGCGCTGCGCGACTGCCTCGCTGAGATGGTCCGGCTGTCGGAGCGGCTCGCCGAGGCCGAGCAGGCCCACCGGCTCGCGTTCCTGCGCCCGCCCGAGCTCGGATTCGTCGCCGTCGCGCACGACTGGGCCGCGGGCCGCGCGTTGGAACGGGTGCTGACCGACAGCTCCGTGGAACTGACCGCTGGCGACTTCGTCCGGTGGATGCGCCAGCTCATCGACATCCTTGACCAGATCGCGCAGGTCGCCCCGATGGTGCAGCCGGACCCGGGTGCGCCGGGTGCGCCGGACGGCGCGCGGGTGCGCCGGACCGCCCGGGCGGCGATGGACGCCGTCCGGCGCGGGGTCGTCGCTTACGCGATGAGCGTCTGAGCCATGGTCCCTTCCCGTGCCGTGGTCCCTTCCCGCGCGGTGCGCGCGCTCGGTCTGGTCCTCGGCGCCGTGCTGGACGGGCTGCTCGCCGACCCGGCGCGGCTGCATCCGGTCGCCGGGTTCGGGCGGGCCGCGTCCCGGCTGGAGAACCGGCTCTACCGGGACGGCCGGGCGGCCGGAGCGCTGCACACCGCGGTGCTGCTCGCCGCGGTCGCCGTGCCTGCCGTCGCCGCTGAACGCGCCGCTGAACGCGCCGCTGAACGCGCCGCTGAACGCGCCGCTGAACGCGCCGCTGAACGCGCCGCTGAACGCGCCGCTGAACGCGCCGCTGAACGCGCCGCTGAACGCGCCGCTGAACGCGCCGTCGCGCTCACGGCGGCGGTCACGTGGACCGTCCTCGGTGGTGCCTCGCTGCGCCGTCAAGGCCGACGCCTCGGCGAGGAGCTGCGCGCCGACGATCTCGCCGCGGCCCGGGAACGGCTCCCGGCGCTCTGCGGACGCGACCCGGCGTCGCTGGACGCCGCCGGGATCGCCCGCGGCGCGATCGAGTCCATCGCCGAGAACACCTCCGACGCGCTGGTCGCCCCACTGTGGTGGGGGGCGCTCGCCGGACTGCCCGGCCTGGTCACCTACCGGGCGATCAACACCCTCGACGCGATGATCGGGCACCACAGCCCCCGGTACGAACGCTTCGGCTGGGCGGCGGCGCGCCTCGACGATCTGGCGAACCTGCTCCCGGCGCGGGTGTGCGCGCTGGTGACTTGCGCGTGCGCCCCGGTCGTCGGCGGTTCGGCGGTCGACGCGTACTGGGCCATGCGCCGGGACGGCCGGTCGCATCCCAGCCCCAACGCCGGGATGGTGGAAGCCGCGTTCGCCGGGGCGCTGGGGCTGCGGCTCGGGGGAGAGCTGCGCTACCCCTACCGCGTCGAGCACCGGCCGGAGCTCGGGTTCGGCCGGCGGCCGCAGGGCGCGGACGTCGCCGCCGCGGCCCGGTTGTCCGCGGCGGTGAGCGTGGTGTGTGTCGCGCTGACGGCGGCGGTTCCGGTGGCGCGGCTGGTCGCCTCCGTCCTGACCTCGCGGGTGGGCCTCGGCCTCGGTACCGGATCCGGATGCTCTGGATTCGGGGGGAGGGAGCGCGGCCGGTGAGTGGGGGACTGTTGGTCGCCGGGACCGCGTCGGACGCCGGCAAGAGTGTGCTGACCGCGGGGATCTGCCGGTGGCTGGCGCGGGAGGGGGTGCGGGTCGCCCCGTTCAAGGCGCAGAACATGGCGTTGAACTCAGCGGTCACCGCCGACGGTGCGGAGATCGGCCGGGCCCAGGCGATGCAGGCAGCGGCGGCCGGTGTGGAACCGGAGGCAGCGATGAACCCGGTGCTGCTCAAACCGGGGGGTCAGCGGCACAGCCAGCTTGTCGTGCTGGGCCGCCCGGTCGCCGAGGTCAACGCGCTCGGCTACCGCCCGTACAAGGAACGGCTGGCCGCGATCGTCCTGGAGTGCCTGGACGACCTGCGCGGCCGGTTCGACGCGGTGATCTGCGAGGGGGCCGGTTCCCCGGCGGAGATCAACCTGCGCTCGACCGACATCGCCAACATGGGCCTGGCACGCGCCGCGAACCTGCCGGTGATCGTGGTCGGCGACATCGACAAGGGCGGGGTCTTCGCCGCCCTGTTCGGCACGCTGGCCCTGCTCGATGCGGCCGACCAGGCGTTGGTCGCCGGCTGGGTGATCAATCGGTTCCGTGGCGACGCCCGGCTGCTCGAACCCGGGCTGCGCCAGATCGAACGGCTCACCGGCCGGCCGGTGCACGGCGTCGTCCCCTGGAAGGCGGGGTTGTGGCTGGACGTCGAGGACTCCCTCGACCTCGCCGCCTTCCCCGATGCTGAGCCCCAGCCCGATGCCGAGCCTTCCCCCGGGCCCGGGACAGCAGTCGGGTCGCACGGCGGTCGGCGGGAGGTGCTGCGGGTCGCCGTCATCCGGCTGCCCCGGCTGTCGAACGTGACCGACATCGACGCGTTGCGCGCCGAGCCCGGGGTCGCGGTGCGCCTGGCCACCCGATCGGACGAGCTCGTCGACGCCGACCTCGTGATTCTGCCGGGCACCCGTTCCACCGTCGAGGACCTGCGCTGGCTGCGTCGCCGCGGTCTCGCCGCGACCCTCGCCGAGCGCGCCGCCGCCGCCCGCCCGGTGCTGGGTATCTGTGGCGGCTACCAGATGCTCGGCCGTCGCATCCGTGACGACGTCGAATCGGGTGCGGGTGAGGTCGAGGGTCTCGGCCTGCTCCCGGTCATCACCACGTTCGACCCGGTGAAGCTGCTCGGTCGCCGCGCGGCCACCGATGCCGCCGGCCGGCCGCTGACCGGCTATGAGATCCGGCACGGGCGGCTGACCGTCGAGGACCATCCGGACGGCGCCCCGTTCGCCGCGGACGGGGTGCGCGTCGGCGCGGTCGCCGGCACGAGCTGGCACGGAGTGCTGGAGAACGACGCGTTCCGTCGCGCCTATCTCGCCGACGTGGCCACGGCCGCGGGGCGTTCGTTCGTCCCGGCGTTCACGCGTTTCGCCGATGTCCGGCAGCGCCGCCTCGACGCCCTCGGTGATCTCGTCGCCGACCATCTCGACACCGGCGCCCTGCGCCGCCTGCTCGCCGAGGGCACACCCGCCGGCCTGCCGTTCGTTCCTCCGGGCGCACCCTGATAATCAACGGTGTTGACATCGTCGCACCGCATAAAATCAATCATGAAAACCACCGCCAATAGCATCTGGTAGAGAGAATCTCCTTGCCGGAGAAGCCCGTGGCAGGGGCAACGGTTGACCGTTACCCGGAACGCCGTGGAGTGGAAAGGTGGTGCAGGTGAGCGACGGACGGCTCGAGATCGACGGGGTGTCGAAACGGTACGGCGACGTCGTCGCGTTGGAGTCGATGACGTTCGAGGTGCGGGCCGGCGAGCTGTTCGGGTTCGTCGGCAGCAACGGTGCCGGGAAGACGACGGCGATGCGTATCGCCCTCGGGGTGCTCGCGGCGGATTCCGGGGTCGTGCGTTATGACGGCGTTCCGCTGACGTTGCGTACCCGCCGCCGGATCGGCTACATGCCGGAGGAGCGCGGCCTGTACCCGCGGATGCGGGTGGGTGAGCAGCTCGTCTACCTCGCGTAACTGCATGGAATGGGGTTGGCGGCGGCCCGTCGCGCAGTGGCGCGGTGGACCGAGCGGCTGGGGGTGTCCAGCCGGTTGACGACGAGGCGCAGAAGCTCAGCCTCGGTAACCAGCAGCGGGTGCAGCTGGCCGCCGCGCTCGTGCACGATCCGGTCGTCCTGATACTCGACGAGCCGTTCTCCGGATTGGACCCGGTGGCCGTCGATGTGATGAGCGAGGTGCTGCGGGAGCGTCGCGCCGCCGGGGTTCCGGTGATGTTCTCCAGCCATCAGCTCGATCTCGTCGAGCGGTTGTGCGACCGGGTCGGGATCGTGCGGGCGGGCCGGATAGTCGCCTGCGGTTCGGTCGACGAGTTGCGCGCGGGCGGTGATCTGCAGGTGGTGGTGGACGCGCCGGCGGCGCCGCCGGGCTGGGCCGACGGGATACCGGGGGTCGTCGTGCGTCACCGGGACGGGCCGCGGACGGTGCTGGGCCTCGCCGTGGGTGTCGACGACCAGGCGGTGCTGCGCGCAGCGCTGGCCACGGGCCCGGTGCGGGAGTTCCGTCGTCGCCGGCCGTCGCTGACCGAGCTGTTCCGTAACGTCGTCGTGCAGGCCGGGCAGCAGCCGGGGAATGGGGCGTTCCCGGAGAACGCGGCGTGAGCGTGCGGGGGCCGGATGACGCGGCGCAGGGGTCGGGCCGGGTGATCCGGCTGATCGCCCGGCGGGAGATCGTGACGAGGACCAGGTCGCGGGCCTTCCAGATCACCACGGGGCTGTTCGTCCTCGGGATCGGCGCCATGGTGGTGCTGATGTCCCTGACCGGCGGATCGTCGGCGAGCCGGATCGCGTTGACCGCGGTCGACTCCCGGCAGGCGGCGACGGTCGAGGCTGCGGCCCGGTCGCTGGGCGAGGACGTCGAGGTCCGTGCGGTGGCGGATCGGGCGGCCGGCGAGCGGGCCGTGCTCGACGGTGACGTCGACGCGTTCGTCCGCGTGGTTGCGGCCTCTGGCGCGGCGGGGAACGCCGTCTACCAGGTGGTCGTCAAGAAGGAGCTCGGCGACCGGCTGGCGTCGGTGTTGAGTCTCGCCGCCCGGCAGGTCGCGCTCGAGCGCCAGGTCGTGGGGCTCGGTGGTGATCCGGCCGTCGTGGGGCGAGCCGTGTCCGCGGCCACGGTCCAGGTCAGCGCCCTGCGGCCGGCCTCGGAACGGGACGGGGCCCGGCTGCTGCTCGGCCTGCTCTCCGGCGGGCTGATTTACCTGTCTCTGCTGATCTTCGGCCCGGCCGTGGCGCAGGGGGTGATCGAGGAGAAGACCAGCCGGGTGGTGGAGCTGCTGCTGGCGACGGTGCGCCCGTGGCAGCTGATGGCCGGCAAGGTTATCGGGATCGGCGCCGTGGCTCTCGGTCAGTTGACGCTGATCGGGGTGATCGGCGTGTCGTTGGGCCTGGCGACCGGGCAGCTCGACATCCCGGCCGGGATCGCGATCGGATCGGTCGCACTGGCGCTGCTGTGGTACCTGCTCGGGTTCGCCGTGTATGCGCTGCTGTTCGCGGCCGCCGGGGCGCTGGTGTCTCGGCAGGAGGACGCCGGCGGGGTCACGGCGCCGATGATCTTATTGATCATCGTCCCGTACGTGCTGGGCATCTCGGTGCTTCCGGGGTCGCCGGACAGCGGCCTAATCCTGGCGCTGGCGATGATTCCGCTGTTCGCGCCGGTCCTGATGCCGATGGTGATCGGGATCGGCAGCGTGGCGGGGTGACAGGTGGTGGTCGCGATGGCGCTGACGCTCGCGCTGATCGGGGCCCTGGTCTGGCTGGCCGGGCGGGTGTACGGCAATGCGGTGAAGCGCGGCGGGACTCGGGTGCCGATCCGGGAGGCGCTAGGGACCTCGGCATGACTCGGCGTCTGGTCGGTACAACCCGGGACGGGCGGGTCCATCGGACATCGACCGGGACACCGGGACACCGGACACGCCGGGACCCGGGGGACACACAGAGACCCCGGGGACACCGAGAACAGGGAACAAGGAGCGGTTCGCGCGAGACATCGCCGTCTTCAGCGGCAGTGCCCGTCCGAGTCTCGCCGAGGAGATCTGCACACACCTCGACGTGCCGCTGCATCGGGTGCGGGTGCAGCGTTTTGCCAACGACTGCCTGGAGGTCCAGCTTCCCGCGAACTGCCGGGAACGCGACGTGTTCCTCATCCAGCCGCTGGTCACACCGGTGCAGGAGAACCTCGTCGAGCTGCTGCTGCTGCTGATGATGATGCTGGACGCGGCGCGCGGGGCGTCGGCGGCGCGCACGACGGTCGTGCTGCCGCACTATGCCTACGCCCGCTCGGACAAGAAGGACGCGCCGCGGATCTCGATCGGCGGGCGGCTGGTCGCGGACCTGCTCGTCACCGCGGGTGCGAACCGCGTCCTCGCGATGACCCTGCACTCGCCGCAGGTCCACGGTTTCTTCAGCGTGCCGGTGGATCATCTGCATGCATTGCGGGAACTCGCCGCGCATTTCCGCCGCTACGAGCTGTCGAACACGACGGTGGTCTCCCCGGACCTCGGCAACGCCAAGGAAGCGGCGGCGTTCGCCCGGATGCTCGGGGTGCGGGTGGCGGCGGGGGCCAAGCAGCGTTTCGCCGACGACCGGGTCAGCATCAGCACGGTCATCGGTGACGTGGCCGGCCGGGACGTCATCGTGCTCGACGACGAGATCGCCAAGGGCAGCACCGTGCTCGAGCTGCTCGAGCGGCTGCGTGAGCTGAACGTGCGGTCGGTGCGGGTGGCGTGCACGCACGGGCTGTTCGCGGCGGGTGCGCTTAAGCGCATCGGCGACCAGCCCGAGGTCGCCGAGATCGTGTGCACGAACACGGTGCCGATTCCGGCGGGGGACCGGGTGCCGAAGCTGAAGATCCTCACGGTTGCCCCGGCACTCGCCGAGGCCATCCGCCGCATCCACAACGGCGAGTCCGTCAGCGCTCTCTTCGACGCCTGACCGTCGCGTCGACCTGGCCGGGTCCCGGACACGGGTCCGCCTGATCGCGCGGCGGCCACGTTATGGGGAGCAAGGCACGGTCCAGGGCCCGCAGACCGTCCTCAGGTCCCCCAAATTCGCCGGCCTCCGGCTACGCAACGGGGTAGCCCACTTCGCGGCTGCGGCGCTAGGCTGGGGAGTATGGCCTGGCGATGTTGATCCGCACCTGAGTCCGGGCTCGCGCGCCGGCTGTACGCCTACGCGTTCTGCGACGAGCTCGTCCTACTCTACCCGGTGTACCCGCTGTTGTTCGTCGACGCCGGGTTGTCGCCGGCGGAGATTTCCGCGCTGTTCATCGTGTGGTCGGTGACGTCCTCCCTCCTGGAGATCCCTTCCGGGCTGTGGGCGGATACGGTCTCTCGGCGGCTGCTGTTGATGATCGGTCCGGCGCTGGCGGCACTCGGTTTCGCGCTGTGGACGTTTAAGCCATGCTTTGCGGCGTTTGCCGCCGGGTTCGTGTTCTGGGGGGCGGGCAGCGCACTACGGTCGGGCACGCTCCAGGCTGTCGTCTACACCGAACTGACCCGGCTGGACGCGGTCGCCGCCTATCCCAGGCTGATTGGCCGGTCGCGATCCTTCGCCTCGGCCGCTGTCCTCGTCGCTACCGGGCTCGCGTTCCCCGTCATCGCTTTCCGGTGGTTACCGAGCCGTGGGAATCGCCAGCGTCGCCGTGGTCCTGCTTGGGGTACCGCTCGGGGCAGTCGCTACCCGACTCCCGGGGACACCTCGACGGCCCCGACTACTTGGACGGTCCTGATCACCGCAAAGATGATCATTCTGGTGGCGGTGAGTTCGGCCCTGACGGAAGAAGCGGGAGGACGGCGCGGGCCGCAAGGGCCGGGGAGTGCGGCGAGACTGGTAGCGGCCGGCCCGGCGATCGGAACGGCGATGCGGGGACCGGCCGGGGCTTCGCGGCGGTGTGGCGGACAGGTCTGGCCGAGGCGGGACGGGTGCCCGCGGTGCGCCGGGCCCTAGTGGTAGTGGCGGTCGTCACGGATTTCACCGCGCTCGACGAATACGTTCCGCTTCTCGTCGCGTCGACGGGTGCCCCGGCGGCCGAGGTGGCGCTGTGGGTGCTGCTCGTGTCGGCCGGGGGCTTGGTGGGCGGCTGGTTCACGGGCCGGGGGGCGGCGCGGATGCCGATGCTGCTTGCGACCGCGGCGGTCTGCCTGACCGTGGGGGCGATCAGCGATCGTCCCGCGGGATCCGTCGGCGTCGCCGTCGCGTTTGGGATCTTCGAGTGGGCGATCGCCACGGCCGACGCCCGGCTGCAGGCGGTGATCCCCGACCGGGCCAGGGCGACGGTCACCTCGATGGCGGCGGTCGGCTCCGAGGTGGGGGCGGTCGCCGTGTTCGCCGGCTACGCGGTGGGGTCGACCTGGGCGGCTCCGGGGCCGCTGTTCGCCGCGGCGAGCGTGCCCTACCTGGTCGTGGCCGTCGTCTTGGCCCGCGCCGACCGTCGGACCTCCCGGCGCCCAGCGGGGTCGTAGTGCCACCGCGCACGGGTGCACCAGGCACGGGCGCACTAGGCACGGAGGGCCCGCTGGCGGCACCCGGCCCGGCATCCCCTGTCTTTGGAGTGCTGCTGCTTTCGGGGTGCTGCTGCCGCTTCCGTTCGCACCGGTGGTGGTATTGTCGCGCACTTGGACGCAGATCCACCCGCCTGAGTCTCCGACGGTGACCGGCGGCTCCGGCCCCGGCAGGACTGGTCCCGACATGAACCCGACGCCGCAGCCCGATGGTCAGGTGCGTGGCGACACCTGCGGGCCTTGGCTCGGCTGGCCGGCCCCGCGGGCACTCGCCCGGTGGGAAGATGCGCTGCTGTGTCTGCAGGTGTTCGACACGGCGCCGATCATATTTGCGGCCCTCGACCGCGGCCTGCGCTACCGGGCGGTGAACCAGGCGGCTGCCAGGGCCTCCGGCCTGCCCGCCGAGGAGATGATCGGTGGGTATGGCCCGGAGTTGACCCCGGACATAGACCCTCTCGGCTGGGAGCGGCCCCGCCGGGTGTTGGCGACCGGTGAGGCGATCCTCGACGAGGAGATCATCGGAGCAACCCCGGCGGACTCATCGAATCCGCGCATCTGGCGGGCCTCCTACTATCCCCTGTATGACTCGACCGGGGCCAGGATCGCGGTCGGCGTGACGACGGTGGACGTGACCGACGAGCGTCGCGCGCAGGCCGAACGTGACCTGGTACTGCGGCGGTTGCGGCTGCTGAGCCGGGCGAGCGGGCTGCTCGGCGCGTCGCTGGACCTGTCGGCCACCTTGCGGGAGATGGTCACGCTGGTCGTCCCGGAATTCGCCGACGCCTGCGAGCTGTACCTCGCCGACGAGCCCTGCCGCCCCGGGGCCGAGCCCGACCCGCTGCTGCTTCGCCGAGCCGTGTGGGCCCGCTCCCCGGACCTGCCCCGACC
>NZ_CDWTMO010000052.1:0-22499 GCF_977946435.1 Frankia sp. CgKIO3
GGGCGGGGCCGATGCTGTTCGGGGGAGGTCGGCATATGCAGCTACCAGCGATGACGCT
This sequence comes from Frankia sp. CgKIO3, assembly GCF_977946435.1. NCBI lineage: Bacteria > Bacillati > Actinomycetota > Actinomycetes > Frankiales > Frankiaceae > Frankia > Frankia sp. CgKIO3. The sequence goes on from NZ_CDWTMO010000052.1 coordinate 59, forward strand.
GCCCGGTGGGGCTTTCCTGGCGATACTCGCCGGTTCACGCGAGACGAGGCAACGTCGGTCGACAGGCGGTGGTGTGTCCTAGTAAAGCGTCCGGATCGGCTGACGCTTCGTGAAGCGCCGTGCGGGAGACAGGCGGCTGCCCGTCAGGCCGCCGGACAGGCGGCCGAGGCAACGCGGAGCAGATCAATGTGGCCCCGGGTGACCAGGATCAGCCGCTTCAACACAAGAGCAACGGAAGCACACTGCTTTGGCGGTCGCCAAGCATTGAAAAGTATGACTTATCTCACTTCTTGGTCTTTCGGTTGGATCTGTGGTGCATGGCGCAGGCCGTGGAGGTCCCGGGATGTCAATCTTCCCGATGGAAAATCGTGAATATACTCACGGGCCTGTTCCAGGAACCGCGGCCGGGGACGTCGGGAACAGGAGATGCCGTGGCTCTGCCTGATTTCTTCGTGATCGGTGCTCCCGACGCGGGTACGGAGGTCTTGCACGAGGAACTCGGCCGCCATCGATCCATCTTCATGTCCGAGATCCCGCAACCGGGGTACTTCCTGGCCGGGCGCATGCCGGAAAGCGGGCTCGATGTCACCACGGCCGGCCGGGCCGGCGTCGTCTGTTCCGCTTGGGACGAGGCCGGCAGGAGTGCCGGCCTTCCGGGCTGTGTGGCTTGCGCCGGGCCGGGCGAGCGATCACTTGTCCGTCGGCGATCCGACTACGAGGCGCTGTTCGACGCGGCTCCGGCGGGCGCGGTGCGCGGCGAGAGCACCCCGTATTATCTCGCCGACTTTACGGCGTTGCGGCATATTCACGAACTGCTTCCCTACGCGAAGCTCATCGTCGTTCTTCGCGATCCGGTGGAGCGGGCCTACGCGAACTGGGTCCGGATGCGGCTGGCCGGTCTTGAGGACCTCGACGATTTCGGACGTGCCGTGGCTGCCGAGGCCGCCCGGACGGCCGCGGGCTGGCCCTGGCCGTGGCGCTACCTGGCTCTGGGCAGGTACGGTACGCAGCTGCAGCGGCTGTTCACGCTGTTCCCCCGCGAGCAGGTACTCCTGACGGCGCACCGCGATCTGATCGGGGATCCCGCCGCCGTCATCCGACGAGCCCACGGTTTGCTGGGGGTCGAGCGCCGAGGCCGACCCGGACTACCCGGGACGTCCGTGCCGGCGCTCCCGTCCGTGCTGGCTTTCCCGGCCCCCCGGCTGGATCCGGCGATCGGGGCCCGGCTGCGGGACGGGTTCCGCTCCGACATCGCCCTGCTGAGCGACGTGACGAGACGCCGGTTCGACGAGTGGCTCGTCGAACCGGTGGACGACTCCTGACCAGCACCTTGGCCCGCGAGCCAAGAGGGTAGCGTCGACCGGGATGAGCGTGTCAGCAAGCAGCGATTCCACGGGTGGTGCGCACGCCCCCGAGGTCCCGCCCGTCCCGGGGGACGGCGAGCCCGCCGCCGCGACAACCCGCCCGCCCACGCCCGAACCGTTGCCCTACGACGGGGTCGCCTCCGTCGCGGTGGGAACCGTGCTGTGGGCCATTGCCGCGCTGGTCCTGGCGTTCTTCCTCGACGACCTGCGGGACGACGGCCGGCTCTGGTGGTTCGCGACGGCGATCTGCGGCTTCGTCCTCGGGCTCGCCGGCCTGTGGATCGTGATCCGCCGCCGCAACCGGCTGCGGGCGCGGGGAACCCCCGACCACACGGATCGATAGTCCAGCGACCGGAACCCACCGGCGCGGCTCAGGTCTCGTCGAGGTCGTCCTCCGCGGCTCGGAAGGCGGTACCGTCAGGGTCGCGCAGCGCCGCGGCCAGCGCATGCCGCCGGTCCCACTGCCCGCCGCGCCAGGCCAGGGCCCGCGCGAGCGCGTCCGAGCCGGCCTCGGCATCCACGTGGATCTCGCCGCCGATCCCGCCGAGTACCCGCCAGGGCACCCGGGTCGGCCGGCCGGCGAGATCCTCGACCAGCAGCGGGTCGTGAACCCGGTACGGTGTGCCGTCCGGTGCCTGCCGGGCCTCGCCGGGGCCCGCCGAGACGATCTCGCAGGTGCCCGCCTCGGCGGCGAGGCGCACGCCGAGGACGTGGGCCACCTCGGCCGCCCGGTCCAGCGGGAGACGCAGCCCGAAGCGGTCCGCGCCGAGCAGCCCCAGCATGTCCGGTGCGTCCACCACCACGACGTCGGCGCAGGCCCGGACGCCGTCCGGGGTGCGGACGGTCAGCGGCGGGTCGAACCGCCCGTCGTGGGCGGAACCGTCCGGCGCCGTCAGGACCCGGGCCACCGCGTCGACCGCGGCGATGTACAGCGTGCGAGCCGCGGGCCACGGTACGTCCCGGTCGGCGTCGCCCAGCCGGTCGAGCAGGTCCATCACCGCGCCCAGGTCGCCGAGGACGTCCTCCAGCGTCAGCCGGCAGCCGAGGTGGCGCAGGAACTCGTCGTCGACCCCCGGGAGCGGTGCCGCCGGCGCGAACAGCCCGGTGAGCAGGGGGTCCGCGTCGGGTAGGACGAGCTCGCCCGGAGGCAGAACCCTGCCGTCCCGGTGCGCCAGGTGTTCCGCGGAGTGGGGCGCCCGGCCGTCGCCACCGACGGGCAGCACCGCGTGTCGCGCCAGCCACCAGCGCGTATAGGACGGCTCGGGGGCGAACACGACGTCCCGCAACGGTGATCGGGCGAGCTCGGCGAGCGCCTCGGGCCAGGCGGCCCGGTCGACGAGTTCGAGGTCGCGTACCGCCGCGAACACCCCGATCATGGCGGGTGCCGGTGGCCCGCCGGGAGGCGGACGACGCAGGTTCGCCGAGCCGCCCGGCGCACCGTGGTCGTCCGCCGTGACGTCGTCAACCCAGGTATCGCTGTCGTCGAGGTCGAGCAGGATCTGCTCGTCGGGATCCAACGGCAGGTCGTGGGCGTGCAACACCCCGAAGGTATGCAGCACACCGACCTTCGCCAGCACCTCGGCGGGCCAGGCCCGCGCGACCTCGGCGCTCAGGGTGCCGAAGGGTGCGTCCTCGGCGAGCACCCGATCCAGGGGGCCTCCCTGGATCAGCAGCTCGCCGGCCGGGGTGAAGCCACCGTCGCCGTCCGGCAGCAGCAGCTCGTCGAGCCAGCTCAGGTCGGCCGTGGACTCCTCGCTCGCGTCCCGGGCCAGCGCCAGCACCGCGTTCGCCAGGGCAATGAGATCATCGGGATCGTCCTCCGGATCGGCGTCCAGGACCGCCTCGCGTACCGCCGCATCCCGTAGGACACCCGCCGGAGTGCCCTCAAGCGCGCCGAGGGTGCGCAGGGCATCCCGCGCCGCGTCCTGGGCGCAGGCGTCGGGATGTACGACCCGCAGCGGCAGCCCCGATCGGGCCAGCGCGACGATGTCGAGGTCGGCGGTGGGCAGCAGGGTCCCACGCGGACCGGTGACCATCCGCGTCCGCAAGGCGCTGGACCCGGCTGCGCCGCTCGGCTCGGTGCCCTCCCAGGGCGCGGGAACCTCCGCGACCGGTACTGGAAGCGCGCCGAGCGCGTCCCGGTCCGGCGCCCCGACCAGGAGCGGATAGAGACGTCCCCACCAGTGTGGCGGGCGGGACACCCCGGAGAGCAGCTCGACCAGGGCGGCGCTGTCCACCCGTCGAACGCCCAGGGTGGAGAGTGCGGTACGCCACCGGCGGGCAGCATAGGCCGCCGGGAGCAGGCCGGGAACCTTCGCCGCGACGGTGTCGTCACCATCCGGACCCGCCCCGTCCGTGCCGGCGATCTCGGCCGGGTCGGTCCCGGTCCAGGCCTCGGCCAGGTCGGCCCCGGTCCAGGAGGAGCGCAGCAGCTCGGTGACCGCATCGGTCGCGGGGCCGAGATCGCAGACGGAACAGTCCCGGCCACGCAGACCGCCGGGCAGTAGCGCCGCGTCCGGGAGAAGTCGGGTCAGCGCGTCCCGTAGCCTGCCGTCGATCTCGCCCACCGGCAGCCCCGTCGGCACGAGGGCCAGCGCGGCCAGCGGGTCGCCAGGCGTCTCGTCTGGATCTCTGCCGGCATCTGGATCCCTGCCGGCGCCCAGGTATTCGGCCAGCGCCACGGTGGCTGCGCTCAGCTGATCGGTGAGCCAGTCCTGTAACGGACCCGATACCGTGTGTCGACGCGAGGGATCCAGTGGCAGCTCGACGCTCGCCAGGATCGGCAGCGAGATCGGTTCGTCCGTCGGCTGAGGTGCCCGCACGACCCGGGCGACGCCCTCGGGCCATCCGCCGTCGCGGACCATGACCCGGGCGGTGAAGCGGTTCCGGCCGCGCTCCTCTACCGGGCGGTCGGCCAGCAGGCTGGCCGGGATCATGCCGCTACGGGCGATGCCGCGCCAGCGCTCGCCGTCGAGATCGCCGTCGAGCTCGGCGATCTCCACACGCGTCGACGTCGCGCTCGACGCGGGCTGGGATGAGCCGCCCCCGCGGATCCATCGACAGGTGATCGTTCGAACGGTCCCGTTGACGTCGACCACGATCTCGCTGGGACCGCCGAGGACGAGCGGCAGGGTCGGATCGAGCCCGGCCAGCAGATCCCGGGCCGCCGTGGCCGCCGCGACGTCCCGCAGCGGGAGGCGGACCACGGTGTCGTACCCGTCCGGCGGTGCAGGCGGCGCGGGAAGATCGAACGGTAGCCGGAGGATGGGTACCGCCCCGTCGCGCCGGGCCAGTTCTTCGGGCAGGCCCGGCGCCGGCGCCGTGGTGCCGGCGCCGCCGCCCACCCCCGCGGCCGTCACGGCCTCGATCACCCTGCTCTTCGACCAGGTGACTCCGGACGCCCCCGCGCCCGGGCAGGACCGGGAGACGATCGAGGGATCGTCGCTCACCGCGAGTACCGCGGCGAATCCGGCGCCGAACCGCCCTACCGACGTGGTGTCCCGTTTCGCCGAGGCACGCAGGGTCGACAGCGCCTCCACCCCCGCCGGGCTCAGCGGTGCCCCCGTGTTGGCGATCTCTAACAGGCCGCCGGGACCGGCGCCGGTCTTCGAAACATCAGGAGCATCCGGGGCAGCTAGAACGTCCGGTGCATCCGACTCCGAAGCGGAGGTGCGCAGCCGCAGGTACACCCGGGCCGGGACGCCGGCCTCACGCGCGGCGTCGACCGCGTTCTGCACAAGTTCGACGACGAGGCGGTCGCGGTAGGCACCGAGAGCCGCGTCCTCCTCGGCATTGGCGTCTTCCCGGAAGCGGGCCGGGGAGGCGGCCCAGGCGTCAAGAACCCGCTGCCGGATCGCGGCGGTTCCGTACTCGTCGGCGGGAGCGCGCGGGATCGTCACTGGCACCCGTCCATACTCGTCTTCCCGCCCGGCAGGGCGGGGGGTCGGGTCCGGCACACCGGCGCGCACGGACGGCCGGATACGACCGCGTACCGGTTTGTACCTGGTGGTACCTGGTGGTACCTGGTGGTACCTGGCAGGATGGGATACCCGGCCGGGACGCGGTGCCGGGCAGGATGGAGGGATGCCACCCCGCGGACGCCGCCAGGATCCCCTGGCGACCGGTACCGAGCTGGCCGCGACGTTGGCGGACCAGTGGCAGCGGATCGTCGATGCGGTGAGTGTCCTGCCCGACGGGACTCTCGGGGCGCCGAGTCCGCTGCCCGGCTGGATGGTCGGCGACCTCGTCCTGCACGTCTCCCGCTCCGCGACCGCGCTCACCGAGGCCCTGGCATCCCGGCGCACGACGGATCTCGTCACGGCGAGGGATCTCGTCACCGCGAGCGGCTACCTGACGGGCGCCGGAACCCGGGCGGAGGCCGTCGCGGACACCGCCCGCTCGCTGGCGGCAAACCGTGGGCCGGCCGAGATCAGAGGCCGGCTGGCCGGCGAGGTGTCGGCCGCGGTGGCCGCCATGGCCGCGGCGACTCAGGAAGCGGTGGTCCCGACGCCGGCCGGCCCGATGCGACTGGCGGAGTTCCTGCGCACCCGAGCGGTCGAGGCGGTGGTGCACGGCCTCGAGCTAGGCGTCACGCCGGCCCGGGGGGCGCTCAAGGCGGCGACGAAGGTGTTCGCGGAGATGTTCGCCGAGCGGGCACCCGGACGCTCGGTGGAACTGCGGGTGCCGCCGTTCACGGCCGTGCAGATCGTCGAGGGTCCACGCCATACCCGGGGCACACCGCCGAACGTCGTCGAGGCCGAACCTGTCGCCTTCGTCCTGCTGTGCGCGGGCCGCCTGCCGTGGGCCGAGGCGGTGGCCGACGGCCGGGTCGCGGCCAGCGGCGAGCGCGCCGACCTCAGTTCCTACCTGCCCCTCCTGTAGGTAGTTCCTACCTGCCCCTCCTGTAGGTGCGGGTTGGCTGGGCCGGATGATCTACCAGGGACGATCTGGTCCGTCCGGGGCATGCGCGCACAACGGCCGATGCGCGTCCTCACTGCTAGCGTGGTGGGAGGTAGCTGCCGGGGCGAGGCGGTGGTCGGAGTGGTCGGCGCGTCTCGGCACGTCGGCGGACGAGCCCGGCACCTCTATAGTCCCGCATGGTCCCGCGCGAGATCGTCCGCATTCTTCGGTATCCCTGACCTGTCGAGGAGTCCTGGTGCCAGACGTCGCACCCCGCTTCGGCGCCATCCCCGGATGGGAATCCGACCTCTCCGACGAGCCGGGGCCGCGTGACGCCTGTGGTGTGTTCGGGGTGTGGGCGCCCGGCGAGGACGTGGCGAACCTGGCCTACTACGGCCTGTACGCGCTGCAGCACCGCGGTCAGGAGGCCGCCGGCATCGCGGTCGGGGACGGCCGGACCGTGGTGGTCTTCAAGGAACTGGGGCTCGTCGCTCAGGTCTTCGACGAGGTCACCCTGTCCAGCCTGAGCGGCCATGTGGCGGTCGGCCACACCCGGTACTCGACGACGGGCTCTTCTACCTGGGAGAATGCCCAGCCGTCGTACCGCACCGCCCGCTTCGGCGGCCCCATCGCGCTCGGGCACAACGGCAACCTCACCAACATCGTCGAGCTCGCGCGGACGCTCGGCGCGGAGCGGGACCGTCTACGGGCGACCACCGACTCGGACCTCATCACCGCCATGCTCGCCGACCATCCCGGCCCGACCCTCGTCGACGCGGCGATGGACGTGCTGCCCCGCCTGACCGGGGCCTTCTCGCTGGTCTTCTCGGACGCCTCGACGCTGTATGCCGCCCGGGACGCGCACGGGATCCACCCGCTCGTGCTCGGCCGGCTCGACGGCCATCCCGACGGCGCGTGGATCGTCGCCAGCGAGACGGCTGCCCTCGACATCGTCGGCGCCACTCTCGTGCGGGAGATCGTTCCCGGTGAGCTGGTCGTTATCGACGCCGAGGGGATGCGTTCTCGCACGTTCGCCCGGCCCGATCCGCACGGCTGCCTGTTCGAGTACGTCTATCTCGCCCGCCCGGACACGTCGATCGCCGGACGCTCCGTGCACGCCACCCGGGTCGACGTCGGCCGGCAGTTGGCCCGCGAGGCGCCGGTGGAGGCCGACCTGGTCATCCCCGTGCCGCAGTCCGGGGTACCCGCCGCGGTCGGCTACGCGGAGGAGTCGGGCATCCCGTTCGGCGAGGGCCTGGTCAAGAACTCCTATGTCGGGCGCACCTTCATCCAGCCCTCGCAGACGATCCGGCAGCGCGGGATCCGGCTCAAGCTGAACCCCCTGCGGGACGTGATCGAGGGGCGTCGCCTCGTCGTGGTGGACGACTCGATCGTCCGCGGCAACACGCAGCGCGCGCTGGTGCGCATGCTGCGGGAGGCCGGCGCGGCCGAGGTCCACATCCGGATCTCCTCGCCGCCGGTACGGTGGCCCTGCTTCTACGGCATCGACTTCGCGACCCGCGCCGAGCTGATCGCCAGTGAGGCGGGCATCGAGGAGATCAGAACCTCTCTCGGGGCCGACTCGCTGGCCTACGTCTCGTTGGAGGGCCTCATCGAGGCCTCCCGCCAACCGGCCGGCACGCTCTGCCGGGCCTGCTTCGACGGCGTGTACCCGGTTCCGCTGAACGATTCTGACAAGCTGGGCAAGCATCGGCTGGAGGCGACGGGCGGCGCGGAGACCACCGAGGACATGATCGCCGAGGCGCTGCGGCACGGCGTGACGCTGGGCATGAACGGTGCTGATCCCTCCCCGGCCAACCACGACGCCGAGCCCGAGCCCCAGCCGGCTGGGGTGAGGCCCGCATGAGCGGTGGATTGAACTCGTATCGGGCGGCCGGGGTCGACGTGGCTGCGGGCGAGCGTGCCGTCGAGCTGATGCGTGGTCACGTCGCGCGCGCCACCCGGCCCGAGGTCGTCGGTTCGCTCGGCGGATTCGCCGGCCTGTTCGCGCTGGACACGGCGCGGTACCGCCGGCCGCTGCTCGCCTCGTCGACCGATGGTGTGGGTACCAAGATTGCCGTTGCCCGGGCCCTGGACACGCACGGCACCGTGGGTATTGATCTGGTCGCCATGGTCGTCGACGACCTCGTGGTGTGCGGCGCGGAGCCGCTGTTCCTGCTCGACTACATCGCGTGCGGCTCCCTGGTCCCCGCGCGCGTGGCCGAGATCGTCTCCGGCATCGCAACCGGCTGCGAGCAGGCGGGGGCGGCGCTGGTCGGCGGGGAGACCGCCGAGCACCCCGGGCTCATGGGTAGCGACGACTACGACCTGGCCGCGACGGGGGTCGGGGTCGTGGAGGCCGACGACGTGCTCGGGCCGGAGCGAGTCCGGCCCGGGGACGTGGTGGTCGCGATGGCATCATCCGGCATCCACTCCAACGGTTTCTCGCTCGTACGGCATATCTTGTTCGGTCCCGTCGATTCTGGCCAGCCAGGTGGGATTCCCGAGACCGCGCGGGAGGATCTGGAGTCATACGTCCCGTCCCTGGGGGGCACGCTGAGCGCGTCCCTGCTGGTTCCGACCCGCATCTATGCCCGGGACTGCCTGGCGCTGGCCGCGGCTGTCGAGGTGCACGCCTTCGCCCACATCACCGGCGGCGGTCTCGCGGCGAACCTCGCCCGGGTCATCCCGCCGGGCCTGCTGGCCACGGTGGACCGGGCGTCGTGGTCAGTGCCCCCGATCTTCAGTCTGCTCGCCGAGCGCGGCGGGGTGACCCAGGCGGACATGGAAGCCACCTTCAACCAGGGAGTCGGCATGGTGGCGGTCCTGCCGGCCACCGCGGTCGCCGACGCTCTCGCGCGGCTCGCCGCGCGGGACGTGCCGGCCTGGGTGGTAGGGGAGGTCGGCGCGGCGGGCGCTCCGGAGCCAGCCCGCGCGGCCAGGGCTCGGCTCGTCGGCCGGCATCCACGCTGAGGCGGCCCCTCCGGGGGCAGCACGCCCGGGCAGGGCACACCCCCCTAGGCAGGGCAACCCCCCGGGCAGGTTGGGCAACCTGTCCGGGCAGCCTGGGCTGATCAGGAGTGAACTGGCGAAGAAGCATGCAGCGCAGCCAGGATCACGGCAGCACGTTATGGCGGTGGGAGCCCGGGCCTGAGCCCGGACGACCACCATCGGCGACGACCACCGCGGTGAGCCTGCCGCGATGAGCGACTACCGAAGCGACGCTGTCAGCGGGAGGAACGTCGATCGTCCTCGTCGTCTGCGTAGGCGTCGTATCCGTAGTCGTCATCTACGTACGAGTCGTCGTTGTTGTTCTCGCGCGTCGAGCCCGCGCCCAGATCCGCCTTCAATCGGTCGAGATCCATAGTGGGCGAGTTGTACTTGAGCTCGCGGGCGACTTTCGTCTGCTTGGCCTTAGCTCGGCCGCGCCCCATGGCTCGACCCCCTCGAACATGACGACGGGGACCCGCCCCGGTGCTCTCACTGTCTCGTGCTTCCCGAGACTACAGGGACCGGAGGCTTCTCGGCACGCCAACCCGACAGTTGCCTGTCCCCGGACAAGGTGCCCGCGATCGGAAACGGTGTATGAACCCGCTTGTCCGGTGGGTTCGATCGGGGATATCTGCTCGTCCCCGCCGTCGGCGGCCCGTTTGACGGGGCCTAGATGTGATCATCGTCACCTGTCCCCGTTGACGTTCAGGCCTCCGCCGGGCGGGTGATCGTTCCTGGTGGCGGGGGTGTGCCTCGCCCCACCCCGGTCGGCATCAGGGCAGCAGGATCCCCCGCAGGCGTCCCACGTCGGTCATGCGGCGTTCGGCGAGCCGCTCCGCGGCCTCGGTCGGGGTCACCCCCTCGGCTTCGGCGAGGCGGAACACCTCCGAGGTGGTGTCGAAGATCTGCGCGGCCCTGGCCCGGGCCCGCTCCGGCGAGTAGCCCTCGATCTCGTCCGCGACCTGGATCAGGCCGCCGGCGTTGACCACGAAGTCGGGGGCGTACAGGACTCCGGCGTCGGCGAGCTGCCGCCCGGCCTCGGGCTGCGCGAGCTGGTTGTTGGCGCCGCCGCAGACAACGCCGGCTCGCAGCCGGCGGACGGTCTCCACGCTCAGCGCTCCGCCCAGCGCGCAGGGGGCATACACGTCGACGTCGAGGTCGAGCAGGTCGTCCGGGTCCGGCACGGTCTCGGCCGCCGGGAACTCCACCCGCAGCCGGGCCAGGGCCACCGGGTCCACGTCGCCCGCGACCACCGAGGCGCCGCTGTCGAGGAGATGCCCGACGAGCCGCCGCCCGACCTTGCCGACTCCCGAGACCGCGACGCGGCGCCCCGCCAGGCTCGGTGTTCCCCACCGGTGCCGGGCGGCGGCGCGCATGCCCTCGAAGACTCCGTAGGCGGTCAGCACGCCGGAGTCGCCCGAACCGCCGTGCGCCGGTGACCGTCCGGTCACCCACCGGGTTTCCCGGGCGATGATGTCCATGTCCGCCACGTAGGTACCGACGTCGCAAGCGGTGATGTACCGGCCGCCCAGTAAGGCGACATGGCGGCCGAAGGCGCGCAGCAGCGGCTCCGACTTCGCGACGGCCGGATCACCGATGATGACGGCCTTGCCGCCGCCGAGGTCCAGCCCGGCGCAGGCGGCCTTGTAGGCCATCGCCCGGGACAGGGTGAGGGCGTCCGCCAACGCGACCTCCTCGTCGGCGTAGGGGTGGAAGCGGGTACCGCCCAGCGACGGCCCCAGCGCCGTCGAGTAGACGGCGATGATCGCGTGAAGACCCGAGGGACGGTCCGAGCACAACAGCACCTGCTCATGGTCACAAATGGCGCTGAACAGGGACGACATGGCGCACCTCTCTCCTCGGGGCCTCCTGGGGCCTCCGTGGGGCACGCGGCCCCCACCGCCCTGATCCCGCGCCGCGGGCCGAACCACCCGCGCCGCGCCCAGGGCCCGCAGATCGTGTCCTGGCGAACCCTACGGCGCCGGTAGGCCGGACGGCTTGTGTGCGGACGTGCCAGGATCGAGGCATGCCAGGATCCAGGGCATCCGCGTGGGTGTCGTCGGTCGGATCGCGCGCGGTACGTGGGTCCTGAGGTGCCCGTCGTCTCCCCCGCGGCGTATCTGCGGGTGTACGAACCGCTCGCTGCCTTTCCCGCGGCCGAACGTGGCCGCTGGCAGCGTTACGCCGCCGCGGGGCCGCCGTCGCGCCGGGCCGGTTCCCGCCGGGAGCGGGTCCTGGCGCTGGTCGCGACCGTCCGTCCCACCCTTGACGTCGCCGACGAGTCGGCCTTCGTCCAGTGGATCGACGGTCTGATGTTCGTCTGTCCGTGGTCGACCCAGCTGCGGGTGTGGCAGGCGGCGCTCGAGTTCCGCGGCCTGATGCCCGACCGCGTCGCGGAGGCGTTCCTGCCACGGCGGATCATCGAGCCGGCCGAGGTCGAGCTGGACCGGTGGAAGGCCCGCCGCCCCGCGCTCAAGGTCCACGTGCAGACCTGTACCTGGATGGTGCCACCGCCGTGGTTCCTGCTCTTCGACCCGGCCGAACGGTCCCTGGTCACGGGGGACACCGCCGAGCGGTCCATGATCTACCGCACCACGATGAGCCTCGCCAGACGGCGGGCGGGCCGGGCGGTGGAGGCGGTGGAGGCGCTGCGGGCGAGCTCTCCGGACGCCCCGGGAGTCGAGGGCGTCGGCGAGCTGGCCCGTTGGCTGGGGTCCTTCCATCCACAGAGCAGGGTCGAACTGGACTACGACGGGCTAGTTGACCTGCTGGACGATGACATGCTTCGGCGCGACAACTCTGTAGAGGACATCGTCGAGGCTGTCAGTGCGTTACGCCGTGGGCGAACAGACCTAGCGGTCGAAGCCTACGAACGAGTCCTGATGAGGTGGAGGCCCCTGCAGGCACGGGAATCCGCGAGCTGATCAGCGCATTCTGTTAACTGAGAGTTGCCGCCCGCTTCGGACGAGCTGTGACTAGTCAGTAGATGGTCCTGACGTGCCATGTCCGAAATGCCCCCGAAGGATGCACGATCTGTATGGGACGGAGCGACGCTCTGTGACGGGAGGCCAACGCAATGACGACACGAACGCCAGACGCTGAGCCGCTGCTGACGCCCGCCGAGGTTGCCACGATGTTTCGGGTGGACCCGAAGACCGTGACCCGGTGGGCGAAGGCCGGAAAGCTGACGTCGATTCGGACCCTGGGCGGTCACCGCCGGTACCGAGAGGCGGAGGTGCGTGCCCTGCTGAAGGGAGTTCCGAGCATCGGAAGTGACATCTAGGTTCGCGCCAACCTGGCGCGTTGCACGAGCCCCCTCCTCTCCTCGGGTGCGGGCCGCACGGCTGACAGTGCGAGGGTGTCGGTCGTGAGTCCCGCGGAATAGGGCCGAAGGTCTCGAGAGCGGTTGATCGTCCCGTATCGGACGACAGCCGGAGGCTGCAGTATCACCATCGGGCCGCTGATGGAGGGGTAGATAGATCCAGGCGTCGGGTCGTCCGGCATGTGGGTGAGCCCATGCGTCGGGGTCCTGTCCCGCCGACGTCCCGCGTCAAGGACCACCTCCGCACCGGGAGGGCGCTGGGTGGACCTGCTGGGGAACCGGCGGACGGCTGTTACGGCTGTCCGCCGGTCTCGTCGCGCTGGGCCGAGGCACTGGACGGACAGCCGAGGCGCTGGACAGCCGAGAGGCTGGACAGAGATCGCTGGACAGAGATCCGAGCTGCCCGGAGGTTGATCATCGTCGGACCGCCGCCTGGCGCCGTAACCCGCCCGGCACCGTGACGTCGGGCGGCGCCGATGACCAGGGCTGGGGGCGGAAGTCGGCTGTGCCCGGTTTCCGGCCCAGTACCAGCGCCTTCCGGTTCACGAACAGCTTCGCTCCGCAACCGTTGCTGGCCGTTTCGGCGCCATGGTCGACTCGGCGGCTGGGCCTCGGCGACGCCAGCCGGGGCCTGTGCGGCGGGATGATCTACGCTGTGCGTGATCTGTTCGAGGCCGGAATCGGGCCGCCGCCTGACGTCGTGGCGCCGGCCGTCGGGTCCCCGCTGTACGCGTACCTCGTCCGCCGCCTGCTGGAGAGCTTCAACATCCCGCGGGGGTGGCCCGCTACTACCGGCTCATGCAGGGTGCCGACGCCGACGCCAACCGGGGGATCCGGGTCCGGCCGGGGGCCGCGCGGACGAGCCTGGCGGACGAGTGGCCACGGATCCGGCTCGATCTGGACGAGGGGTTGCTGTCCCCGATCGGGATCATCACGGTGCGGTCCTCCGATCCGCGGCTGCTCGGCCTGAACCATCAGGTGCTCGCTTACGCCTATGTCCAGGCCGGAACGTCGATCACGCTCCGTGTCTATGATCCGAACACTCCCGGGGACCGGGCCGACGAGGTCACGCTGAGTTTCGATCTCGCCGAGGTCCATGATCGCGGCGATCCCGCCGGGCCGGCGCGGATCGAGCACTCGATCGCGATCGGGGGGCGGCCGGTCCGAGCCTTCTTCCGTTCCCGCTACCGATGGGTCGACCCGCGCCGCGCCATCGCGCCCGCGGCCGGCCGCCCCGCGGGGCAGGAGGCGCCGCCGGGCCGTTCACGCCTGGAGAAGGGTCGGTGACGCGGCAGCCGGGTGGCCGGGCAGTCGTCGGGCAGCCGGGTGGTCGGCTGGCCGGCCAGGGGAGCGTTCCCACGGGGATGCCGAGCGGTCGGGATGGCCCGGGAAGGGTTTGTCGTCCGACCGGGCCATCCCCTATGCTTGCGGTGTTTCAGACGATCGACGTCGCGGCTGGGCGGATGCGCAGCCTCGCTGAGGGTCGTCGCCGCGCCCCCATCGTCTAGCGGCCCAGGACGTCGCCCTTTCAAGGCGGTAGCACGGGTTCGAATCCCGTTGGGGGCACGGATAGTAGTTAATAGGTTATTTTGTGCAACCAGCCGAGGTGCCTCCGAGCGGCAGCGATGACAGCAAATTGATCGACTGCTTCTTCAAGTTATCAATCATGCCGTCCGTAATGTCAGATTATGTGACATTCATTCCTGATGTACCGCGGTGCAAGGCCCTCGCCGCCTTGGTTGCACGGGGGAGACCTCGGCGATGATCCCCGTTGAGCCAGCGGCCGGATGCAAGTGTGTCATCTGGGCCAGGCCCCGGAGGAACTTCAGTGGCGACTGTTCGAGATCACCCAGCTCACCGTGCGTCTCCATTCGGACAGTGACCGCGTCACCCTTCACATCAAACTGCCCAGCGACTACCAGCGCCCACCGCCGAAGGGGCAACGGCCAGCCGGCCGGTGAGATCCACCCGGATGTGGCCTGTCCGGGCCCACCCGACGACAGTCCTGAGCGCTTACCGGTCGCCGGGGGTCTTGGAGCGGGTGACGGGGACGACGGTGAGGAGATCGTCCAGCCCTGTGAAGTCGTCGGGGTTGGTGGTGTACAGCGGTAGGTCCTCGGCGATCGCGATAGCGGCGATCATCAGGTCGGCCACGCGCCGTCGGGGCTTGCGGCAGGCGCTGATCACGGCAACGCAGACCCGGCCATAGATACGGGCGGCTTCCGCGTCGAACGGGATCGCGTCGAACTCGTTCTCCGCGCGCTGCAGCACATCCAGCCGCCGGGCCCGTTCGGCGTGCTCGTCGTACTCGTTCTGCTCCTCGTGCCGGCGCACCTCGTGCGGGCCCGCGGACAGCTCCGCCAGCGTGACGGCGGTGATCGCCATTTCGGCGGGCAGCTCCTCGGGATCCACCCATCTGCGCAGGATCATGATGTTCGTGTCGAGCAGCCCCTGCGCGTGGTCACCGGCCATACGGGTCGTCCGCTTCCTGCTCTGCCGTGGCGTCCTGGTCGGCGCGGAAGGCGTCCAGGGAGATGCCGGGGGCGCTGCGGGACATCGCCGCGAACTCGCTGCGGGACACAAACCGCCTGCGGCGCCGCAAGGGGACCAGTTCGCCGATCTGGTGTCCGTCACGAGTGACCGTGAACGCCTGGCCGCTCTGGACCGCGTCCATGATCTCCTTGGACCTGCTGCGCAGGTCACGCTGGGTGATCTCAGGCTGTGCACTCATACACGTATGATATCCGAGCGGTGCCACGCGGTGCCACGCGGTGCCACGCGGTGCCACGCGGTGCCACGCGGTGCCACGCGGTGCCACGCGGTGCCACGCGGTGCCACGCGGTGCCACGCGGTGCCACGCGGTGCCACGCGGTGCCACGCGGTGCCACCTCGTGGGATGCGGCAGTGGAAGGACTCCGGGATGTCGGTAATCGACCTCACTGCCGGCCGGGAGCCCCGTTCGCACGCGCATCCGTTCCGATGCCGTGGGGATACGGCCGGCACGGCGTCACCGGGCCGTTCTCAATGGCCCTTGACACCTGCACTATTCTGTGTTAGTTCCCGTTGGGGGCACACTTCGATCAGCAGCCTGAAGCGCTTGCCTACCAGGCGTTTCAGCCTCGATGTCCCCCTGGGGCCGTCCGGCTCGCGCCGGTGAACTCCGGTCGGCTGTGCCGAAGTGACGCCGAAGTTCGGCGGCGGCTACCCGTGGGTGGGCGGGCTCCTCCTGGCCGCTACGACAGGCGGAGTCGCTCGGTGGGCTGCCCGGTGACCACGGCGATCAACTCGAAGTCCTTGTCGACATGCAGCACCACAAGCCCGGCCAGCTCGGCCGTCGCAGCAATGATCAGATCGGGGACGGACGGCGCGCGATGGTGCCCGAGGCCGGCGAGCAGCCCTTGAACCTCCACTGCCCTGGACTCGATCCGAGGCGTCACGTTCTCGACGGGCATCGCCGAGGCCGGCGGCCGGCGTAACCTGACACGAAGATCGTTGACGGATCTCGCGGAAAAGCCGACCTCCAGAATCGTGACCGTCGTGATACGGACCAGACCTCGCTGGATACGGGACAGCCACAGGTCGGCATCGGGACTCTCGCTCAGCCGGACGAGGGCGGACTTGTCGACAAGCCAACGCTGCGTCTCGGCCGTGGTGGTCACGTCCAGGCCTGCCGCATGACCTCGGGGTCGCTGAGATCACGAAACGCGGCGCTGAACCAGCGCAAGTCGTCCAGGGTCACCGGGGCTATCGAGCGCGCCGCGTCCTGGGCGAGTTGCCGGCGAAGGTACTCGTTGCGAGACAGGCCGAGCCTGGCGGCATGAGCCTCGACGGCGGCCAGCACGTCATCGGGTACGTCACGAATGAGCACGTCGGACATCGACCGCACCTCCAAGGGCTGAACCTGCAGGCGATATCCAATGCTATCAGGACCCGACTGCCCGTACCTGACCGCGTCGCCGCGTCGCCGCGTCATGCCCGGCAGGGCCGAGCCCGGATGGCTTGGCTTCGGACCTGGAAGCACGGTCGACTGTCGATCTGGCCCGTGGTCAAGCCGATCATCGGGAGCGGGCCCCTCGGCCCGGGCGTCGAGGTGCTTCGCCAGTTCCGGGACCTGGGAGCCAGTTCCGGGACCTGGGGAGGTGGAGAGGGGCGCGACGGCGCGCGTGGGGCTCAGGGCCTGCTGGTTCTGTCCGGTGGGGCGCCAGGGTCGGGCTGGTGTCGGCCGGTGATGATCCAGGTGCCGGCGATGATGAGGGACGCGAAGAGCAGGAGTCCCGCGCCGAGGATGGTGAGCAGGAGGGCCCGGTCGCGGAAGGTAAGGGTCCCGGTGAGGGTGATCTGGAGTGAGCCGACGGCGAAGGCGATGGCGGCGGTGAAGACGGTGACGAGTTCGACGGCGCGGATGGCGGAGGTCTGGAGGGTCCGGCGGAGGTCGCGGTTGGCGGTGTCCTGGTCGCGCCAGCGGGTTTGCTGGCTGGTGGTCCATTCCGCGAGCTCCAGCCCTTTCTGGATGATGTCGCGTTCGCGTAGGTACTGCTCCTGGAGGAGTTGGTGGCTGATCCGGGTGCCGATCGCGGGTAGCAGGCGCAGCGCGGTGTCGATGGTGGCCAGCGCCTCGGTGTAGTCGCCGCACCTGCGTTGACCGCACGCGAGGCGGAACCGGAAAAGATGATCGTCGGGGAACTCCGCGACGGCGTCGGTGGCGCGCTGGCGTAGCTGTTCGCCCTGGCCGGGGAACGGTGGGGCGGCTCCCAGGGCGTTGAGGCAGACGTCGACGACGGCACGGGACCGGGGGACGGCGCTCCAGGCCGTGTCGAGGAGTTCGAGCGCGTGGCTGGTAGGGGTCGGTGACGAAGTCCGCCGACGGGACCCGGAAGGGGGGTTCGATGTTCGCGTCGATCAGCTCGGCGGCGACGTCCTCGCAGACCCGGTCCAACTCGCGGGAGTCGGCTGAGGCTGCCTGACCGAGCCGCGCATTGATCGATGCGACGTCCATGTGCCCCCTCCGTCGGATCTTCTCCGGATATGTACCACACGGATGCGGGGCGGATCGGTACATACTGCAAACATGCGGGTCGATGTGGTCACCGCGGTACACGCCGAGTACGCGGGCTACCTGCCCGCGGCGTGGGATTCGCTGCACCGGCAGAGCCATCCCCACTGGACGTGGCGGGTTCAGGTCGACGGGTTGCCCGACGAGGTCCTCGACGCGCTGACCGCCTGCGGAGCGGCGGGCGATGGCCGGGTCCGGATCGCCGCGCACGGCACCCAGGAAGGCCCAGAGGTCGCCCGCAACATCGCCCTCGGCGCGTGCACCGCGCCGCTGGTCCAGAACCTCGACGCCGACGACGAGCTCGAACCCGACGCGCTCGCCGACCTCAGTGGCGCGCTCGCCGCCCATCCCGCGGCCGGCTACGCGGTCGGCCATGCCCGCGACCTGCACGCTGACGGCACCCTGCGCACCGCGCCGCTGGCAGTGCCCGCCGGGCCGCTGGCCCGCGGTGCGCTGGCCGTCGCGTGGGCGTCCGCCTTACCCGACCGCACCCTGCCACCCGTGCATCCGGCCGGGGTGATGTGGCGCCGAAACCTGCTCCTCGTCGTCGGGGGATGGGCGGCGCTGCGCGGTGTCGAGGACACCGCGACCCTCATCGCCGGCTCCGCACTCGCCACCGGAATACTGCTCGACATCCCCACATTGCGCTACCGACGCCACGACGCACAGCGTTCCCGCCAGAACGGCAATTTTTCGGGGGGGGGGGGTCAATATTTGCTCATCTGGCAGCGCGCCGCCCTACTCGCCGGCGGACCCCCCTGGGAAGAGCGATAACCAGCAGGGTCGTGCGGGATGATCGGCTGAATAGCATTCGCGGTCCAGTACAAAGGGGCCGGGTCTACCAGAGCTCGGTTTACCAGAATTCGGTGTTTACCAGAGTTCGGTGAGTGCGGCGAACAGCTGAAGCTGGTGCTGTAGCCAGCCGAGGGTGCGGAAGTTGCCGCCGAGGCTGGCGGGCGGGTTGCTGACCAGGGTGTCCCGACGTAGGAGATCAGCAAAGTCGATGGTGGCGCCTACGGCTCCGGGCACGTTCGCGCGGGCCAGGATCGCGAGCATTTCGCTGGCCATGATGCCGTAGCCGATGCTGGTGGGGTGGACGCCGTCGAGCGCGATAAGACCTCCCTGGGTGCGGCCCCGGGCGTCGGAGAGGAAGAACCGGGTGTCGGGCCGGGGGTGCAGCTCGCGGAGCGCCTGGGGTAACGGATAGGGGCCGTACCGGTTCCACCAACTCGGCCGGGTGGTCGGGTCGTCGAGATAGCGGCGGTAGGCGAGCCGGTCCAGCAGGGCGCACAGGTCGAAGACCCGCCAGTCGTCACCGGCCTGCCGGTGCGCCCTGACGTGCTCGATGATGACTTGGTTGTACATGTCGATGGCGCTGTCGATCTGCCGGCACTGCGTCCCGGTCAGGCAGGGGTCGGCAGTGTCGAACTGGTCGTCGCTGATCCAGGCGTAGGTGTAGCGGGCGAAGTATCGCGAGCCTTCCGGCTTGTAGCCGACCCCGCGGGCGAGCGGTGCGACGGTGACGTGGGGGACGGTGACCAGCACGACATGCCGGGCTCCCACCTTTTCGATTTCGGTGACGAGCTGGTTGTACTCCTGCTGGAAGTGGGCGGGGCGCCATACCGTGTAGGTGTTCTTCCCGTTCAGGTCGGCGAAGTCGTCTCCGCTCCAGACCAGCCGCAGCCCCAGAACGCTGGA
This sequence comes from Frankia sp. CgKIO3, assembly GCF_977946435.1. Taxonomy (NCBI): domain Bacteria; kingdom Bacillati; phylum Actinomycetota; class Actinomycetes; order Frankiales; family Frankiaceae; genus Frankia; species Frankia sp. CgKIO3. The sequence continues at coordinate 19,386 of NZ_CDWTMO010000052.1, forward strand.
CAGCGCGTTGTTAGCCCCGAGGGCGACCACGAGCGTGCCGACGCCCTCGGCACCGAGTTGCTGCGCCGCCGTCAGCTGGGTGGTACCCGGGTCGCTGGGGCCGGCCAGGGCGCGCAGGGCAGCGATCGGCCCGTCGTTCTGGACCAGGAGTCTGCGCGGATTCCAGGACCGGCGGGCGGGGTGCTCGGCCAGCTGTTCCTGGCACCAGCCGACGTTCTTCGAGAGTGCGTCGCGGACATCCCAGCCGTAGATCGCGAGATTGTGGTTGAATTCCGCCTGCTCGACGGGGAGCCGGCCCGGGCCGAAGTCCCAGTAGCGTTGCACCCCCCGCGCCTGGGTGTACAGCGTGACTATCAGGCGTAGCGCGTGCGCCGGTAGCGGCCGGCCCTTGGTAATGGTGTCCGCGTGGCGCAGCAACTCCTCCATGTTGAGGGGGAGGCCGGCGCAGCCATCCGGCCCGGGATAGACCGGATAGCGAAACGGCGTCACCCCCATCGCCTCGGCCAGTAGAGCCGGCCACGACCGGTCGGTGTTGCGGACCGCCAGATTCTGGAAGCCATGGGTGAGCGAATCACCGATCGTCACGAGCGGATGGGCGACATCCACGTCGGACTCGACGGTGAACTCAATGCCGAGGTCGTCCCGAACGGGCTCCGGAGCCTCCGCGCTGATCACCAACTCGTCCGGCGCTGGCACCTCCGGCACGGACATCGCGGCTCTCCTTCCCCCAACCCACGATTTCCCCCAACCCGCGATGTGTGAGTCGCCCCGAGGTCGAGAGCGCCATTGTGCACCCACGCACCTGTCCAGTCCCCCGAGTCCCCGGAGACCCGAGCCCCGGGGACCTGCTCGACCACCGGGATCGTCGAGTTCGACTCCGTGAACCGGAGGGGGTTGGCCGTGACGACGGGGTGTCCTCCCGAGGCGTCGTGTGGGTCAGCTCGGCGCACCCGGTGGCCGCCCGCCGGGAGCACCGGCGGGCTGGCCGCTGGACGGGGTGGTCGTGGTGTCGACGCCGACGGCGAGGGAGACCGTGTAGCCGCTGGTGACGTTGCTGGTCACGGTGGCGAGCTGGCGGGCGCCGTCGTCGTCCCCGAAGACGTTGTCGCTGTCGAGACTGACCTGCGACAGGTTCGCGATCGACGCCTCGTAGCCCTGCTGCGCGTAGACCTGGTCGCAGACGTTCTTCGGCAGGGCGACCTGGGACGTGGCGATCGCTTTGGTGGCGTCGGTGATGCTGGCCTGGTCGGGGTAGACCTCGAAGTGGATGTGTGGCCAGCGTCCGCTGTAGCAGGCCGGGAAGATGCTGGTGAAGCGCACCTTCCCGGCCTTGTCGGCGATCTGGACGCCGCGCAGGTAGTTCTGGTCGGTGATGCCGTTGGTTGTACATCGAGTAGCGGCCTTCGCGGTCACAGTGCCACACGTAGACGGCCACTCCCGAGAAGGGGACGCCGCCGGCGAGGTCGGTGATGGTCATCTCCAGCGTCATGGGGACGCCTTCGGCGGTGCCGGTGGCTCCCCCGAAGCTGGACCGGATGTCGCTGCGGACCACGCCGCTCTGCTCGAGCACGTCCGGCCCGTTGGAACCGTCGCCCGGGTAGGGGCCAGCCGTCTCCTGGGGGATCTCCCCGGATGCCCCGCTGGTCGAGGCGGATGATGACGTGCTGGGCGACGCGGTGGAGCCGGACGATCCCGAGGCTTCGGCCCCGCCTGTCCCGCAGGCTGTCAGGCCCGCCGTCGCGGCACCGAGGCCGAGAAAGGTCAGCATCCCGTCGCCGGCTCAGCAGCGTGCCGAGGTCGAAGCCCAGTCCCTGGTCGACGGCCTCCTCCTCGGGCCGGGGCAGGGGACGCCCCTCGTACGTCGGCCTCCGGCCGTCCCGCTGGTAATCCGCCATGCGCTCTCCTTGAAATCGACTGATCCTGTGCCTTCACCATGGCGGGACAGTCTTTGCCCGCACTGTGCGCCCGCTGTGCCGCGGCTGTGCGTACCAGGTCCCCATCACGGCGGCGGGAAGACCGGCCAGCACGGGCCGGGCCGTATGACGGTACCGGTGGGGCTGAGGCTGGCTACGGGATGGTCCATTCGCGCACGGTGACGATGTCCAGCCTGCGTTCCACGACGCCGCCTGCCGGCCAGCCGTCGACGAGCCGGGTCAGCTCGTCGGCCAGCGATTCGGAGCCGACGGCGTGCCACCTCTGCGCGGCGAGGCCCGCCCGTAGCGCCTCGGCGTAGAAGCTCCGGCTCATCTCGGCGATGTCGCGAACCATCGCCGTCGTCGTCACGAGGTGCGAGGACAGTCCCGTGAACGACCGCCTACAGCCACATCCGCCGTCGGGGTCCGCCCGGTCGATCGCGCAGATCAGGCCGATCCACACCAGTTCCCCCTCGGCACAGTGGTTGAAGTCGTTGTCGCGTTGGCCCTGGGTGGCCGCGGTCGCGGTCAGGATCTTCATGTCGGCTCCTCGGGGCAGGGAGGTATCAGCAGGAACGGGCACGAGACCGGTCACTGCTGTTCGTCGCGGCGACCCGCGCCCCCGACGACCTGGCGATCTTCTGGCACGGCCGGCCAAGCCCGTTCCTGGCCGCCGCTTGGACGCGGCGTCGCGCCGTTGGGTCGAGCTTGCGCAACTGACGAAGCGCATGCGGGGCGATGCCGACCGGGTACCTCAGGCCAGCCCGAGGTCGGCCTTGACGGCCGCGACCCGCCGGCCACGGCGGGCGAGGCAGGCCGGCGTGTGGTCGGCGCGAACCTGGTCGATGATCGCCGTGAGCCGCTCTCGGACTTCCGGCACGTTCAGTTTAGGCGACACGGTCATGCACTCAACGTACACGCAGGGTATCTTCCTGTATGTGGACATCTCCGCCGGTCTGACCGATCTGGCCCGGGTAGGTCGGCCGGCCGGGGCGTCTACTCGGGATCGTAGGCGAGGTTGGGGCGCAGCCAGCGCTCGACGTCGGAGATCTTCAGGCCCCGCCGTCGGGCGTAGTCCTCGACCTGGTCCCGGCCAATGCGCCCGACGGTGAAGTACCGCGACGACGGATGGGCGAAGATGAGCCCGCTGACGGCGGCCGCGGGGGTCATCGCGAAGGACTCGGTCAGGCCCATCCCCACC
>NZ_CDWTMO010000053.1:0-22341 GCF_977946435.1 Frankia sp. CgKIO3
TCGGTGATAACGTCGCCGGTCGCGGCGGTACGCATCGACGCCAACGTCTCGGTCGTCGACCCGGTGTGACTGATCGCGAAACAGGCGTCGCCCGGGCCCAGCATCCGCGCCGACACGTGCTGGACGTGCACATCCGCCGGGTAGACGGCCGGCAGCACCGCATCGGCGACCCGCCGCTCCGCCGGTGATAGGCCCGGTAACCGGGACCTGATCAACTTCGGCGCGTCACCGGTACCGACCGGCCCGGAACCCCACTCAACATCGCCGACCGGCCCGGAAAGTCGCTCAACCACCCGGCTGACGCTAGGTGCCACCCATGAACCCCGAGGGGCGCACAGGCAAACGTAGGAAAAAAATTCGTATGATGGCCATCGTATGGAACATTGTTCCTTCGCGTGTGGCGATAGGGCCATCCGCGCAGCGGCCACCTCGGCGACCCGCCACCCTCAACAGGGCGTTGTTGCGTTCGAGGGCTCTGCTTCGAGGGCTCTGGTACGTGAGTCGAGGCCAGGGGGCCGCGTCGGGCCAGTACGTGATCGGGCGATGGCCCGTTGTCACCCTCCTCCGCTGCCAGTGTCGGAGTTCGTCGGGTTCCGGTTACCACCGGAGGTGATCGTCCTGGGGTGCCGGCCCGCACCGTCGCGACCCGATCCGCCGGGACCGGGCTCGCCACCATTACCGCCTCGGCCACGTCACCCGCAGCCCAGACCTGGCTAATCCACGTCCGCCAGGCTTCCGCGTCGTCTCCTTCGCCGCCGTCAGGCCAGTCCGTGGCCATCGGGGTGCGGAAGGTGAGGGCGGGAAGGACGAGTTGCCTGGCGGTCAGTCCAGCGGGTCGCGGGGGTGCGCGGGGGATCCGGGTGGGCTGGTGACCTTGCGGTGGATGTGGCCGGCGGCTTTCCGGGGAGGCCGGTGGTCGGTGCGTAGGACCAGGTCGAACAGGTCCAGGCTGGCTGTGGCGAGGTCGGTTTTCGTCTCGTCCCAGACGGCCAGCCGGTCGGCGAGGTCGGTGTTTCCGCGTTGGCGGGCGCGGGCGGTGGTGACGTCGCGGGGGCACCAGAGCAGGACGGTTGTCCAGCGGGCCGGGTATTCGGTGTGCAGGGCGTGGAAGCCGGCGACCTGGCCGAGATGCACGACGGGTATCCGGCCGGCGGCGATGATCTCGTCGAGGCGGGGCCGGTCGACGGCGTCGACGTTGCCGTACCGCTCGTTTGTGTACAGGATCAGGCCGTCGTCGTGCAGCCGGGCGAGGCGACCCGGTAGGGGGCGCGGGCGTTCGCGCCGATTTTCAGCCGGTCGAAGTGTACGTACCGGTCGTCGAGCGTGGTGAGGGCGGTGGTGATGGTGTCCTTTCCGGCGGCGGGTGGGCCGTAGAGGATGATCGCGTCAGGAGGCATCGCGGACCCGGCTGGCCAGGCGGCGGGCGTGCTCGGCGAGGTTGCTGCGGGCGTGGCGGCTGTTGTCGACCACGTAGTGGGTGCAGACCGGCCGCTGGTCGGGGACTGGCTGAATCTCTCGATGGAGGAGGCTATGCGGTCCTGGCCGCCCAGGGCGTCGGCTATGTCGTCGCGGTGCAGGAGCTCGGCGGAGACGGTGTAACGCTGCCAGGCAGATGCGGGATCGGTGGTCATTCATCGCTCTTCGGTCGGCGGCAGATCAGGACAAGCTGCGTAAGCGGATCAGCACGGTGAGCATAGCCGGGGGATGTCGTCTCGGCATCACAAGTCCGGATCGAGCGGTCAAACAGCGCCAGACAGGTGCTGACCTGGTCATGTCGCCGGGACGGCGGCGGCGCCGGAATGCCGTCGATCCATGCTGTCTCGGCATTCCGTGGTCGTCCGCTTCCGGTGAGTCTTGTTTTTGGGCTCCGTCTCTGCGGCCAGACGAGCGGACGCATGCCATCCGGCAGTAGCCGTTAGGCTGTACGTCGTCGATGTCCTCCACGCTGTGAGACGCTGGAGGGGATCGATCCAAGGGGCGGTAGCTCAGCCGGTTAGAGCAGCGGACTCATAATCCGTCGGTCGTGGGTTCGAGCCCCACCCGCCCCACCACGATGCGTAACAATGCCCTGACCTAGGTAAATAGGTAAATTCTATGAGATCTGATGATTTATCTAATAGAAGACGTCCAGGTCGGGGCGCTGATCGTTTGGTTCGATTCCTCGAACGTACCGGCGGACCTTGGTTGCGGAGCGTAGTTTCGGGGATCGGTCGGCAACGGCATTGCAGATCTCCGCGTCGCCGGAGCGTCTGCTGCGCGATGCGCCACAAAGATCATCTGCATGCCCTTGGTGGACCGCCGTGTGACTCGGACATCGTGTGTGGCGGCCAGCGGCGGCGTCGCTGGCGTTCGGGCAGATCCCGGTAACGCGCCTGAGCAGGTCGGCAGGTAGCACCGATGACGCCGACAATCGCCTCTCTCGCCCCACCGAACGGTGACACCCACTGGTGGTAGTCGCGTCACGCAGTGGCGGGTCTGTGCAACTTTGCGCAGACCCGCCACGCCTCCCCTGGCTACGTTGCCGTCCCAATCGGCATCCGACGCGGGGGTTAGCTGCGCTCATGGCCACCATGTTCGAACACGTCGGCGGCGAACCAGCGCTGCGCGGTCTCGCCGAGCACTTCCACCAGGCGGTGGTGGCGGACCCGCTGCTGCGGAGTCTGTTCGAGTACGGAACACCACACCACACCGACCACCTGACGGCCTTCCTGGTCGAGATGCTTGGCGGGCCCTCCCGGTACTCCGACGAGCTCGGCGGGTTCCTCAGCCTGATGAAGGCGCACCTGGGGCTGCGCATCACCCCCGAGCAGCAGGATCGGTTCGTCACGCTCATGCTCGCCTCCGCCGACGCGGTGGGGATGCCCTCCGACGAGCGGTTCCGCACCGCGTTCGAGGCGCAGGTGCGTAAGGCGGCGGGGTTCACCGTCAAGGTCTCGGCCTCGGACACCTCGCCGTTGATGGAACCGCCCTACCCGGACCTCGGCCGGTGGACGTGGTGACGGGAGTGACGGTGACCGACCAGTTCGCGGACGCGGTCGGCCGAACGGTGCGGCTGGTGTGCGGCCTCGTGGCCGACGACGCGGACCCGGACGCCGGCAGCAGGTTGGCGGATCTCGGGCTGTCCTCGCTCGCCACGGCCCGGCTGCTGCTCGATCTCGAAGCCGAGTTCGGCCGGGAGGTCGCGCTCGCGGACCTCGTGGGCTGCGAGACCGTCGCCGACCTGGCGCGGCTGGTCGGCGACGCGCCGGGGAGCGGGACGCGGCCACTGGTGGCGAAGCCAGCCCAACGGTACGAGCCGTTCCCGCTCACCCCGGTCCAGGAAGCCTACGTCGTCGGCAAGTACGTCGAGCTCGGACCGGACGCGATCGGATGCCACTACTACCGCGAGTTCTGGCTGCCCGAGCTGGACGCCGACCGGCTGGTCGCGGCGTGGCGGCGGCTCGTCGCCCACCACGACGCGCTGCGGCTGGTGGTCGGGGAGAGCACGGGGCAGCGGGGTCGGCCGGATGTCCCCGAACAGGTCGCGGTGGTGCACGACGGCCCCGTGGCCGTGCTTGGCGCGCAGGTGCGCCGACGGCTTTCGCACCGCCGGTACCCGCCGGGTGCGTTCCCGCCGTTCGCGCTGGAGGTCGTGCGTGACGGCGGCGCCGGCTCCGCGCACCTGAGCCTCGATGGCACGGCGGTCGACGCGCACAGCACGGAGCTGCTGTTCCGGCAGTGGCTGCTGCTCTACCGCGAGCCCGGCGCGCGGTTGCCCGAGCCGGCGCTGTCGGTGCGGGACTGCGCGGTCGCGCTCGCCGAGCGCAGGCACGCCTCGCGCTGGGAGGCGGACCTGCTGCACTGGCGCGAGAGGCTGTCCGAGGTGCCGCCCGGTCCCGACCTTCTCCTCGGCGAGCGAACGGCCCCGCCCGAACCGCCCGACGGGCTCGCGCACCACCTGCGCGTGCCGCGCACGGGGCATCTCGACCCCGGGCAGTGGCAGGCCCTGCGTCGGCGCGCGTCCGCGCTCGGCGTCCCGCCGTCGTCTCTGGCGCTGACGGTGTTCTGCGAGGTGCTGACCATCGGTCCGCGGCCGTGGTCGCTGGTGCTGACCACCACCGACCGGGTGCGGCTGGGCCGGGGCGCGGACGACGTGGCCGGTCCCTTCACCTCGACCTGCCTGCTGGTGGTCGACGAGGTCGACTGCCGGCGGTCCGACCTGGCCGCCGCACTGCATCGGCAGGTGTGGGACGCGTTGGCGCACAACGAGGTGTCGGGTGTGGAGGTGGTGCGCGAGCTGCGCCGCGCCGATCTGCCGGCCCCGGACCTGCCGGTCGTGTTCACCAGTCTGCTCGACGTCGGCGAACCGGACGCGCCGAGCATGACCGACCACCTGGTCCACGCCGTCGGCCAGACCTCGGGTGTCGGCCTGAACCACCTGATGTGGGAACACGGCGGTGGTCTGCGCTGGCGCTGGGCCACCGCGGACGCGTTGTTCAGTCGGTTCGTGGCCGCGCTCCAGGCGGCCTGCGTGGACGCGGCGCCGACGCCGGGCGACGAGCTGAACGACCTCCAGCAGGCCTACCACGTGGCCCGGGTGTCCGGCCGGACCGCGGGCTGCCAGCTTTATCAGAGCTTCCACGTCGCCGAGCTCTACGTGTCCCGGCTGGAACAGGCCTGGCTCGACCTGGTCGTCGAGCACGACGTGCTGCGCACGGTCGTCGACCAGGACGGCCGGACCACCGTGCTGCCCCCCACGGCCGCCGGCGGACGCGTCCCCGTTGTGGAGTCCGACCAGCCCGAGGTGGACGAGGCGATCGCGCGCGACGTCGCCGACCGGCCGTTTCCCCTGGGCCGCGCGCCGCACACCGACCTACGGGTCCGGCGCGGCGCCGACGGTTCGGGCACCGTGCACCTGGCGATCGACCTGCTCGTGGCCGACGCGCCGAGCGTCCTGGCGCTCGGTCGGGCCCTGCTGCGCCGCTACGCCGACCCGCCCGCGCGGACTGTGCCGCCCGCGGTGCGCGCGTCCGCCACCAACCCGGCGCATCGTGAGCACTGGCTCGCCCGCCTGGCGGACCTGCCGTCGGGGCCGTTCACGCCGGGGGCACCCGGGCCGCACCGAACGCCTGCGGTTCACGGCCGACCCGGCCGCGCTGCGCACCTGGGCGGCACGGCATGACGTGACCGCGGACGCGGCGCTGCTGGCCGCGTTCTGCGACGCGCTTGCCCACGTGTTCGACCCGCCGTTCGCCCTGCCGGTGGTGCGCTGGGCCGCCGGGCGCGAGGCGTACCGCCCCGGCGAGCAGACCGCGCTGAGCTGGGTCCGGCTGGACCAGCTGGACCTTCCCCTGCCCGCGCGGGCCCGCCGGCTGGCCGCGCTGCTCGCCGAGGACGCCGAGGCCGACGGCGCGAGCGGGCTCGCCGACCTGCGCGTCGTCGTGCTGCGCCGGCGCCGCGATCGGTCGTTCGCGCTGCTCGTGGTGTTCACCAGCGTCCTGGATGTGTCCGGGCAGCCGCTTCCGCCGGGTGTGACGGCCGGTCCCTGGCGCACCGCCACCTCCGACGTGTCGCTGGACTGCGTGGCCGTCGACGACGGCGAGACCCTCGACATCGCGTGGGACGTGGTGCCCGGCCACCTCCCCGCCGACGCGCTCGACCCGGCGTTCGACCGGTTTCGTGCCACCGTGACCGGGTTCGCCGACCAGCCGGACGAGCAGGAGCGGGTCGGCCGGCTCACCGCCGACGAGCGGCGCCGCGCGCTCTACGAGTGGAACGACACCACGACGACCTACCCGGCGGATGGCCCGGTGCACCTGCTGCTGGAGGAGCAGGCCCGCCGCCGGCCCCGCGCGGTCGCCCTGCGGTGGCGCGACGGCATCGCCACCTACCGCGAGCTGAACGGGTGGGCCAACGTCATCGCGCACCGCCTGCGCGAGCGGGGCGTCACGGCCGAGACGGCGGTCGCGGTCGCCACCCGGCGGGGACCGGAGATGGTGGCGGCGGTGTTCGGCGTGCTCAAGGCGGGCGGAGCGTACCTGCCGGTGCTGCCGGGTCTGCCGCCCGACCGGGCGGCGGCGATGCTGGCCCGTACCTCCTCGCGCGTCGTGCTGACCACCGTGGGCGCGCTGGACTGGCGGCCCGACGTGCCGGTGGTCGAGCTCGACACGCTGCTGGCGGGCGCCGACGAGGATCCGGGTGACCCCGAACCGGTGACCGGCCCGGACAACACCGCCTACTACATCTTCACCTCCGGCAGCACCGGGCGACCCAAGTGCGTCGCCGTGACGCATCGGCCGGTGTGGAACCTGCTCAACTGGTGCTACCGCACCTTCGGCTTCGGACCCGGCGACGTGGGCGTGTGCGTGACCTCGCTCGGGTTCGACCTGTCGGTGTTCGACATCCTCGGGCTTCTGGGGCGCGGCGCGAGCCTGTACGTGGCCGACGAGCGCGAGCAGCGGGACCCGGAGCTGCTCGCCGACGTGCTGGCCGAGCAGCCGATCACCTTCTGGAACTCGGCGTCGACGTCGCTGGCCACGCTGCTGCCGTCGCTGCGCGACCGCGCCGGGGTGGACCTGCGGCTGGTCTTCCTCAGCGGTGACTACACGCCGCTGAGCCTGCCGGCCGACCTGCGGGCGGTGTCGCCGCGGGCGAGCCTGGTCAGCCTGGGCGGCGCGACCGAGGCCACGGTCTGGTCCAACTGGTTCCCGGTCGAGGTGGTCGACCCGCGGTGGCGCAGCATCCCGTACGGCCGCCCCATCGACAACTCGCGGTACTACGTCCTCGACGAGGCCCTGGAGCCGTGCCCGATCGGCGAGGAGGGCGACCTCTACATCGCGGGCGACTGCCTCAGCCTCGGCTACCACGGTGACCCGGAGCTGACCGCCCGCAGCTTCCTGCCCGACCCGTTCACCGACCGGACGGGCGAACGCATGTACCGCACCGGCGACCGTGCCGCGTTCCGACCGGACGGGATCATCACGTTCCTGGGACGCCGCGACGGCCAGGTCAAGATCCGCGGCTTCCGGGTGGAGCTCGGCGAGATCGAGCATCGCCTGCGCGAGCACCCCGCGGTGCGGGAGGCGGTCGTGCTGGCCCGGGCCAACGACGGCGGAGATCGGAAGCTGGTCGCCTACCTTCAGGCGGAGCCGGGCGCGGCGCGGCCGGAGGCGGCGCGGCTGCGCGCGTTCGCCGCCGAGACGCTGCCCGACTACATGGTCCCCAACTTCGTTGTGTTCGTGGCGTTGTTCCCGGCCACCGCCAACGGGAAGCTGGACCGTGACGCCCTGCCGTGGCCGGTGGGGCGGGCCACGTCGACGGGAGGCGGGATCGCGGCGGACGCCGGCGAACCCGCCGGCCCGAACCCGCCCGTCGAGCACCGGACCGTCGTCGACGACCGGGCTGCGCCTGACGACCGGGCTGCGCCTGACGACCGGGCTGCGCCTGACGACCGGGCTGCGCCTGACGACCGGGCTGCGCCGGGTGTGTCGGCTGGTCACCGGGTGACACCCGGGGCGTCGGCCGACGAGCTGGCCGAGGAGATCGCGGCTCTGCTCGCGGAGTACCTCGGCGTGCCCTCGGTGGACCCGGCGCGCGACCTGTGGGACCAGGGTGCGACCTCGTTCACGATGGTGCGGCTGTCCACCGCGCTGCGAGAGCGGCACGGTGTGCGGGTTCAGGTGTCGGCGCTGCTGGCGGACCCCAGCGCGCGCGGCATCGCCGCACACCTCGCACGGGAGAAGCCGTCCGCGCTTGGGGGCCCCGGGGAGACCGAGGTCGAGTTCTTCTCGCCCGAGGACCGGGCGCGGTTCAAGGCCGGCCGGCGGCACCTGCGGCCGACCTCGCCGGACGAGCCGGCGACCCGGCTCGGCGGCGCCGCGCCGCCCGCCCGGGCCTACCGCGACCGCGCGACCCGACGGGACTTCACCGGCGGGTCGGTCACCCTCGACGCGCTGCGCGCGCTGCTCGGATCGCTGCGGTCGAGCGACGTCGACGGCAGACCTCGACGCCTCTACCCGTCCGCGGGCGACACCTACGCCGTGCAGGTGTACCTCCATGTGCGGCCGAACGGGGTGAAGGGCCTGGCGCCGGGCATCTACTACCACCGACCCGACGAGCACGTGCTGCAACGGGTGCATGAGGGCTCGCCGATCATGGTCGAGGCGCACTTCCAGTACAACCGGGAGGTGTTCGACCGGGCGGGGTTCGAGCTGTACCTGATCTCGGAGCCGCGCGGCATCGAACCGCTCTACGCCGAGGAGTCCGAGCTGTATCTGGCGCTGGAGGCCGGTTACGTCAGCCAGCTGCTGATGACCGCCCAGGCCGAGCAGCTGGTGGGGCTGTGCCCGATCGGGGCGATGGCGTTCGACTCGGTACGTGAACACTTCCGGCTGCACCCGGGCCAGCGGCTGCTGCACTCCTTCCTGGGCGGGGCGGTGGACAGGTCGACCGCCGGGAACACCGCGGTCCCGGCGCCGCGCGTGGAGGTCTCGTCGCCCCGGCCCGCGGCCGGACCGGTGAGCCGGGTCTCGACCGGGCGGCGCCACACCGCCGAGGTGGCGGTGACCGGGATGGCGGGCCGCTACCCGGAGGCGGACGACGTCGGCGCGTTCTGGCGCAACCTGCGGGCCGGCCGCCGCTCGGTCGGCCCCGGTGCCGCCTGCCCGCGCCGCGGCGCTCCGCGACGGCTTCGAGCCGCCGCACGGCGGTTTCCTCACCGACGTCACCACCTTCGACGCGCTGCCGTTCCGGATCTCGCCACGGGAAGCGGAGCTGCTGGACCCGCAGGTGCGCCTGCTGCTGCCGGTCGCCTGGCAGGCGCTGGAGGAGGCGGGCCTGATCAGTGAGCCGCGGGGTCACGGCGGCCCTCGCGTGGGCGTGTACGTCGCGGTGATGTGGCACGACCACCGGCATGTCGGTGAGGCTCGGTGGCGCGCCGGTGCCCCCGCGCTGGTCGCCGCCGCCGCGTCCGACCTTCCGGCTCGCCTCACCCACGCCTTCCGTCTGCGCGGTCTCGGTGTGGCGGTGGACACCTCCTGCTCGTCGTCGCTGACCGCCGCGTACCTGGCGGTGACGGCACTGCGGGCAGGGGAGTGCGACGCGGCCCTGGTGTGTGGCGTCAACCTGGTCACCCACCCCTACCACCTGGCCGTGCTACGCGACCTCGGGCTGTCCACCGAGGTCCCGGCGGACGGTGCGTTGGTCCCGGCGGACGGTGCGTTCGCCGCCGACGGCGCCGGGTGGTCGCCGGGTGAGGGGGCCGGCGCGCTGGTGCTGCGCCCGCTGGCCGACGCCCGGGAGGACGGCGACGTGGTACACGGCGTCATCGAGGCCGTCGGCGGCGGCGGCGTGGGCGGACGGGGCCGTTTCGGTGTTCCCGACAGCGACGCGCTCGCCGAGTCGGTCCGCGAGGTGCTGGGGCCGCATGGCCTGTGCGGGGCCGACATCGGCTACGTCGAGTGCGGTGGGTCCGGCGCGCCGATGGCGGACGCGGCCGAGCTTGCCGGGCTGCTCGCCGCGCTGAGATCCGACGGCGGCGGGCAGCTCGCCGTGGGGACGGTCAAACCGAACATCGGACACCTGGAGGCCGCGGCCGGCATGTCACAACTCACCAAGGCGCTGCTCCAGCTGCGGCACGGCACACTCGCGCCCACGCTGGTGAGCACGCACCGGACGCCCCTGGTGGACTGGGACGACCCGAGGCTGGAACTGGTCGACTCCGCGCGGCCGGCCCTTCCGGGACGGGTCCTGGTGAACGCCGTCGGCGCGGTCGGCTCCTTCGGCCACGTCGTGCTGCGCCCCGGGAGGACGCCGTGACCGGTCCGTGGACGAAGCCGACCCCGCGGATGACCGAGGCGCCGCTGCGCCTGTTCTGCGTCGCGCACGCGGGCGGCGGCGGCGGTTTCTTCCTGCCGTGGCGCGATCGGCTGCGTCCGGCCGTCGAGGTGTGCCCGGTGCTGCTGCCAGGCAGGGAGTCCCGCATCGCCGAACCGCCTTACCGACGGATGGAGGATCTGATCGGCCCGCTGTGCGATGGACTCCGTCCGCACCTGGACCGGCCCTACGCGCTGTTCGGGCACAGCATGGGCGCGGCCGTCGCCTACGAGGCGGCACGCCGGTTCACCGGGGAGGGCCGTGCCCCGGTGCGGCTGCTGGTGTCCGGTCGGCGCGCGCCGCACCTGGCCGCGCGCCGCCGCCCTCTCGCGGACGTCCCCGACGACGACTTCATCGCCGCGGTGGTCAGCCTGGACGGGACGCCGGACGTCCTGCTGGAGCAGCCGCAGTTGATAAAGCTGCTGTTGCCGACCATGCGTGCCGACTTCGCCGTCAACGAGAGCTACCGGCCCGGCGACGGGCCGCGGCTGACCTGCCCGGTGTCGGCGTTCACCGGCGACCGGGACCCGGAGGTCGAGCCGGTGGAGGCCGAGCGATGGCGGGTCACCACGGACGGCGCCTTCCGCCTGCATGTCTATCCGGGCGATCACTTCTACCTGACCGGGCTGCCGGACCCGCTCCACGACGACCTGATGACCGACCTCGAGGGGGATGTTGCATGGCCATCGGCATCGAGGCGCTGAACTGCTACGTCGGGCGGGCCTGCTTCGAGGTCGAGGACCTGTTCCGGGAACGTGGCCTGGACATCGCCCGGTTGGGCAACCTGATGATGACCCGCAAGTCGGTGAACCTGCCGTGCGAGGACGCGGTGACCAACGCGGTCAACGCGGCCCGCCCGCTGCTGGCCGCGATGGACGAGCGCGACCGGGCGGACATCGAGCTGCTGGTCGTCGGCGCGGAGTCCGGTGTGGACATGGGCAAGCCGATCAGCACCTATGTGCATCGCCACCTCGAGCTGTCGCCGCGGTGCCGGTCGTTCGAGGTCAAGCACGCCTGCTACGGCGGCACGGCGGCACTGCACACCGCCGCGGGCATCATCGCCCACTCGCCCGTGCCACGTGCCAAGGCGCTGGTGATCGCCGCCGACGCGCCCGGCTCGGGCTCGCGCGGCACGTACTGGGAGCCGTCCGAGGGCGCGGGCGCGGTGGCGATGATCGTCAGTCGGGACTGCGCGGTGCTGGAGCTCGACGTGGGCGCGAGCGGCACCCACACGTTCGAGGTGATGGACACCCTGCGGCCCAGCGCCGACGTGGCCGTCGTCGACTCCGACCTGTCGCTGCTGTCGTACCTGACGTGCCTGGAGCACAGCTTCGCCGCCTACCGCGAGCGGGTGGTCGGCAGCGACGTCGTGGACACGTTCGCGTACCTGGTGTTCCACACGCCGTTCGCCGGCATGGTGAAGGGCGCGCACCGCATGCTGCTGCGCAAGCAGGGCGCCCTGGCGTCGAAGGACGCCGACACCGACTTCACCAGTCGGGTGGCGCCCACCATCAAGTACGCCTCGCAGGTGGGCAACCTGTTCTCCGCGTCGCTGTACCTGGCGCTGGCCTCGCTGCTCGGTAGCGCGATGCCAGTGACACCGGCCAGGATCGGGCTGTTCTCCTACGGATCCGGCTGCGGGTCGGAGTTCTTCAGCGGCGTGCTGGGGGCCGACGCGGTGGAGGCGGTAGGTCGGTTCGGCATCGGCGAGCGGATCGCCTCCCGACGCGCGCTCACGATGGCGGAGTACGACCAGGCCGTGGCCCTCGGCGGCGACCGCGGCCACGGCGTGGCGGGCCAGGCATTCGAGACCGGGCCGTACGCCGAGCTGTTCGACGGGGCCGGGTTGCTGGTGCTCGATCACATCGACCGCTACCACCGCGTCTATCGGTGGAGCTGACCGTGCCCGCCCTCGAGGTCGAGTGGGCCGGGCCGGCTGTGCGGGTCACGCTCGCCCGTCCGGACAGGGGCAACGCCATCGACCCGGCGCTGATCGCCGCCCTGCACGCCGCGCTGGACGAGGCCGAGGCGCGGCCCGACTGCCGGCTGGTCGTGCTGCGCGCGCGGGGCGGCGTGTTCTCGGCCGGCATGGACGTCGCGGTGGCCGCCCGCGCCGACGACTCCGGCCACGACCCGGCCGAACGCGGCGGCGTGTTCTTCGAACTGCTCGACCACATCACGGCCGTGCCGCGTCTGGTCGTCTCGTGCGTGGACGGCCGGGTGTCGGGCGGCGGGGTCGGGCTGGTGGCGGCCAGCGACCTCGTGCACAGCACCGAACGCGGTGTCTTCAGCCTGCCCGAGGCGATGTGGGGGCTGCTGCCGTGCAGCGTGCTGCCGTTCCTGGTGTGGCGCGTCGGTTTCCAGACCGCCTACGCCATGGCGCTGACCACGCTCCCGGTCACCGCGGCCGAGGCCGCGCGGTGGCGGCTCGTCGACGAGGTGTCCCCCGACCCGGCCCCGCTGGTGCGCAGACTGACCGCGCGGCTGGCGAAGCTGGACGACACGGTGGTGGGCGACGCCAAACGGTTCTTCGGCGCGCTCCACCCGATCACGCCGGAGACCAGGCGGCTCGCGGTGACCGAGTTCGACCGGTTGTCGGGGACGCCGAGAGTGCGGGATCGCTTCGCCCGCTTCGCGGCGACCGGCCGCTACCCCTGGGAGTAGCCGGTGGCGATCGTGTGGGCGTTCCCCGGCCAGGGCTCGCAGCGCAAGGGCATGGCCGACGGCCTGTTCGAGCGGTTCCCCGACCTCACCGCGCAGGCCGACGAGGTGCTGGGCCTCTCGGTGCGCGAGCTGGCCGGCGACCTGCGGCGGCTGGATGACACCCGCGGCACCTCCAGCCGGTCATGTTCACCGTCAACGCATTGCGCTACCTGGATCTCGCGGCGGCCGCGCCGCAGCCTGACTTCATGGTGGGGCACAGCCTCGGCGAGTACAGCGCGCTGTTCGCGGCGGGCGCGGTGGACTTCACGACGGGCCTGCGCCTGACAGCGCGGCGGGCCGAGCTGATGGGTGGCATCCGGGGCGGCGGGATGCTCGCCGTGCTCGGGCTCGACGAGGACCGCCTCCGCCAGGTGCTGGTGGCGGCGGACGCCCCGGATGTGGAGGTCGCCAACTACAACTCCTCGCGCGAGATCGTGGTCTGCGGGCCGCGGGCGCAGGTCCGGGCGATCGCGCCGCTGGTGCGGGCGGCCGGCGCGGCGAAGACGAAGCTGTTGCAGGTCAGCGTGGCGGCGCACTCCCGGCACATGGCGCCCGCGGCGGCGCGGCTGCGGCAGGCGTTGGACCGGGTGGTCTTCGCGGAACCGCGCGTGCCGGTGCTGTCCAACGCCACGGTCGAGCCGCACACCGCCGACCGGGTCCCGGAGCTGCTGGAGCGGCAGCTGTGCGCACCGGTCCAGTGGCGACGGACCATGCGGTACCTGCTCGATCGCGGGGTGGAGGAGCTGGTCGAGGTCGGGCCGGGGACCGTGCTGACGAAGCTGTGGGCGCAGGCGCGCGAGGAGTGGGCGTCGGTGGCCGTCGCGGAGCCGGTGGCGGTCGGTCGACCCACCGGCTCCCGCGAGCCGGCCGACCCCGGCGAGACCGCCGACGTCCGGGAACCGGACGAGGTCGTCGTACCGGCCGCCGTCGCGGCGTGGGTCGGGCCGGCTCCGGCCGAGCGGCTCGGCGCGGCCGGTTTCCGCGAGCGGTACGGGTTGCGGCTGGCCTACGCGGTCGGCGCGTCGGGCGTCGGCGCGAACGGCTCGCGGCTGGTGTCCGCGGCGGCCGGCGCGGGGGTGCTGGGGTTCGCCGACGCGCCGGTCTCCTGGCCGGCGACGACATGGCGAGCGGACGGGCCACCCGCCGCCGACGTCCGCGTGGTCGAGGTCGACCTGCCGCTGGGCCCCACTCCCGAACTGGTGCGGTTCCGCTTCACCGGCGCGCACCGCGACCGGCACGGCCGGGCCAGGCCGGCGCGGCACGTGGTCGCCCGCGTGATGGGGCTGGACTGCGCTCGAGCGTTCCTGAACCCGCCGGGCCCGGCGGTGCTGGAGGCCCTGGTCCGCGCCGGCGCGCTGACGTCGGCGGAAGCCGACGCGGCCCGCCACCTGCCGGTGGCCTCCGACCTGGCGGTCGCGTCGCCCGCAGGGTGGCACGGGGGCGGCCTGACGGTGCTGCACCTGCTGCCCGAGGTGCGGGCCCTCGCCCGGGGCGTCCCGCAACCGGTGCACGTCGGGGTGAGCGGTGGTGTCGGGACGCCCGAGCAGGCCGCGGCGGCGTTCGCCCTGGGGGCGGACTTCCTGCTCACCACCTCGGTGAACCTGTGCGCCGAGGAGTCCGCGCTCACCGCCGCGACCAGGGCGCATCTGGCCGCGCTGGCACCCGGCGACACCGGCTGGACCCCGGACCCTTCACACTTCACGCTCGGCGCCCGCTCGGAGGTGCTGCGCCGCGGCACCCTGTTCGCGGCCAGGGCCAACCACCTCGTCGACCTGTACCGGCGGCGGGCCGAACCCGACGCCGCCACCCTGCGGCACGCTACGTCGGTCACCCGCTGGACCAGATCGCCGAGGGCGTGGCCGACCCCCGGCGGCGGCTGGCGGAGGCCCTCCGGTGGTATCTGCGGCGCGCTGCCGCCTGGCGTGACGGCGCACCGGAACAACCCCTCGACTACCGGCTGCCGTGTGGCCCGGACCTGGCGGCGTTCAACCGGGACCCGGGGCGGCGGGCCGTGGCGGGGATCGCGGACCACCTGATGGCCGGCGCGGCCGACCTCGTGGGCGCTGCTCAGTACTGAGCATACCGGCGTGATCGCGGTGGGTAAGGTCCGGCCGTACGCACCGGAAGGAGGCGGGATGCAACCGAGCAACGGCCTGGTGGACCCGGCCGTCGTCCTGGTGTCCGCGGGCGATCCCGTTCGGTTGGCGCACTATGCCAGGTCGCACCACGACCACGTGCGTGACCTGGGGGACGGCGTGGGCGACCGCGACGAGGCGCTGCGCGGCATCGCATGGACGACGCAGACGGCGCGGACCCCGATGGCTCACCGGCTCGCGGTGGTGTGCGCGAGCTTGGACGACCTGGTCGAGGGGCTCGCGGCAGCCGTCGTCGGCCGGGCGGACCCGCGCGTGCGCACCGGCCACGCCGTGGGTGGCGCGAGCGGAGCCGAGCCGAGGACTCCCACGGAGGCCGCCGAGCTGTGGGTTCGGGGGCACGACGTGCCGTGGCGCGCGTTCTGGCGGACCCGACCGGACCGGCAGCCGCTGCCCGCCTACCCGTTCCACCTGGCCGAACCGGCACCGGCGCCCGCCCCCGAAGCGGCGTCCGGTGCACTGCTGGAGCATCTCGTCGTCCAGTACGCCCAGGTGTCGGGCATCCCCCGGGACCGGCTGGACCCCCACACGCCGTTCGAGGACTACGGGCTCACCTCGTCCCAGATCAGCGAGCTCAACGTGACGCTGGAGCGGGACTTCGGACTGTCCGACCGCGCCCTGTTCTTCCGGCACCGCACGCTGGCCGGGGTCGTGGACGAACTCGACGCGGCCGGTGTCCGGCTGCGGGCCCAGGACCTCGCCCCGCGAGGCTCCGAACCAGGAGGCCCCGGACCAGGAGGCCCCGCACCGCTGACCCCCGCGCCGGTCCTGAAGGCACCTCGATGGCCAGGTGTCGCCTCGGCGCCGGATTCCGGTCCGGTGCCGGTAGCACCGGCGGACGACGGCGCGATGGCGATCATCGGCCTCGCGGGCCGCTACCCGCGGTCCCCCGATCTCGACGCGTTCTGGGGCAACCTGGTCGAGGGCCGCGACTGCGTCGGCGCGCTGCCGCCGGACCGGCGCCGGCCGGGCTGGCCGGTCGAGCGGATGACCGGCGGCTACCTCGACGGCGTGGACGAGTTCGACCCGCTCCTGTTCGGGATCACGCCGCGTGACGCGGCCCTGATGGACCCGCAGGAACGCCTGTTCCTGCAGTCCTGCTGGGAAGCCCTCGACGACGCGGGGCTGCCCGCCGAGCGGATGCGCGAGCGGTACGGGTCGCGCGTCGGCGTCTACGCCGGGGCGATGTACTCGGACCACCAGTTCTTCGGCGTCGAGGAGACCCTGCGCGGCACCCCCACCTACAGCGGCGGCGGCATCGGGCACGTCGCCAACCGGGTGTCGTTCTTCTTCGACCTCCGCGGCCCCAGCCTGACGGTGGACACCATGTGCTCGTCGTCGCTGGTGGCGATGCACCTCGCGGTACGCGCGCTGCGCGCCGGTGAGTGCGAGCTCGCCGTGGTCGGGGCGGTCAACCTGTCGCTGCATCCCAACAAGTTCCTGGAGCAGCGGCAGATGTCGCTGACGTCCAGCTCGGGCCGTTGCCGCAGCTTCGGTGAAGGCGGCGACGGGTTCGTGCCCAGCGAAGGCGTCGGCGCGCTGGTCCTCAAGCCGCTGCGCCGTGCGCTGGCCGACCGGGACTGGGTACGCGCGGTCGTGCGCGGCACGGGGGTGGTCCACGCCGGGCGCACCAACGGCTACCTGGTACCGAGCCCGCTCGCGCAGAGCGAGGTGGTGCGACAGGCCCTGGCCGACGCGCGGCTCGGGCCGGGCGACATCGACTGCGTGGAGGCGCACGGCGCCGGCACCGCGTTGGGCGACCCGGTGGAGATCGACGGCCTGAGCCGGGTGTTCGGCGAACGCCCGGCTGGCAGCGTGCCGATCGGATCGGTGAAGTCGACCATCGGGCACGTCGAGGCGGGCGCGGGGCTCGCGGCGCTGACCAAGGTCCTGCTCCAGATGGAACATCGCACGCTCGCGCCGACCCTGCACGTCGACCGGCTCAACCCGAACGTCGACTGGGCCGCCACGCCGTTCCGGGTGCAGCGGGATGCCGCGCCGTGGCCCGACGCCGGGCGGCCGAGGCGGGCGGGGATCAGCTCGTTCGGTGCGGGCGGCACGATCAGCCATGTGGTGCTGGAGGAGGCGCCAGCGCGCACCGAGCCCGCCGCGACGGGCCGACCGCAGCTGGTGGTGCTCTCGGCTGACAACGAGGAGCGGTTGCGCGTCCTGGGCGAGCGGCTGGCGGACGGCCTGCCCGCGGCGGCGGCGCTCGACGACATCGCCTGGACTCTCCAGAGCGGTCGCGCGCACCTGAAGGAGCGGCTGGCGTTCGTGGCGGCTAACCGGGACGGGCTGCGGGCGCGGCTGCGGGCGTTCGCGGACGGCGACGCGAGCGGTGTCGCGCGCGGCCGGGCCCGGCCGGCGCGGTCGGTGGACCGGCTGCCCACCGGGAACCTCGACGCGCTGGCCGAACACTGGGTGGCGGGCGGCGCGGTCGGCTGGGCTGCCCTGCACCCCGCGCCGCGGGTGGTCGTGCCCCTGCCGTCGTACCCGTTCGCGCGGATGCCCTGCCGGTTGACCGGGTCGGCCGCGCCGACGGCTCCGCCCGGACCACCAGGGGCGCCCGAGCCGACCGAGCCGACCGAGGCCGAGCTGACGGAACGGCAGCCACCGGCGGCGCCCGAGCCGGCCGAGGTGGTGGAGTTGCGGGGGCGACCAGGGGTACCCGAGCCGCGCGAGGTCACGTTGGTGGAACGGCAGTGGCTGCCGGTCGGCGCCGTCCCGTCCGGCGCTGCCCCGGTCGAGGGCACCATCCTGTGCCTGCACCGGCGGACGACCGCGGACCTCGCCGCCCGGCTCGCGCGGGGCCATCCGGGCGTCGTACCCGTCGCCGAGCACGACCTCGCCGACCCGGCCGGCATCCTCGACCGCCTGCCGCGGGTCACCGGCTGGATCGACCTGACCGACCTCGACCGGACCGAGGACGACCCGGGCTCGACCGACCGCCGCCTCGTCCTGCTCCGCGCCGTCGTCGCGGCGGGGCGTACCACCGGGCTGCGAGGGCTGGTCGTCACCCGCGGTCTCCAGGACCTCGACGGCCCGCCGCCGGGCACAGCGGGCGCCCGGATGGTCGGGTTCGTGCGGATGCTCGGCGCCGAGTACGCGAAGGTCGTCACGACGGCGCTGGACACCGATGTGCCTGCCGAGCGTGTGGAGCAGCTGCTGACCGCGCTGTGGGGCGAGTGGCACCTGCCCGCGGCGAAGGCCGAGGTGTGCCATCGCAACGGCCTGCGCTACCGGCCCGTGCTGCGGCCGGCCCTGACCCGGCACCGGCCGCTGCCGGTGTCGCCGGACCAGGCGTACGTGGTGACCGGCGGGACGCGCGGCCTGGGCGCGCGGGTCGCGGCCCATCTGGTGGAGCGGGGTGCGCGCCGCATCGCGCTGCTCGGCCGCCATCCGCTGCCGCCCGAGGAACGGTGGGATGGCCTGCTCGACGCGGCTGCCGCCGAGCGCGTGCGCGCGGTGCGCGACCTGCGCCGCGCCGGAGCGCGGGTCGAGGTGCACACGGGCACGTTGACCGACGGGGCCGCGCTCGGGTCGTTCCTGGACCGGGTGCGGCGCGAGCTGGGACCGATCGGTGGCGTCGTGCACTGCGTCGGCGGACCGGCGGCCCGGCCCGGGGCGTTCACCCGCGGCGACTCGGCGTCCGTGGCGGCGGTGTTCAGGCCGAAGGTCGATGCCCTGGAGCGGCTGCTGGACCTCACGTCGGTCGACCGCCTGGCGTTCTTCCTGACGTTCTCGTCGGTGTCCGCGCTGGTGCCGAGGATGGCGGTCGGGGTGTCGGAGTACGCGGCAGCCAACGCGGCGATGGATTTCGTGGTGGCGCGGCACGCGCGGGCGGGCAGGCCGTGGCTGCGGTCGGTGGCGTGGCCGATGTGGCAGGACAGCGGGTCGGGCCGCGGCGGGCCGAACGTCGGTGAGCCGGTCGGGCTCGGGTCGTTGCGCGACGCCGAGGCGTTGCACGCGCTGGAAGGGGTGGTGGCCATGCCGTGGGGCGGGGTGGTTCTCCCGGTGCGGCCGCTGTCGCCCGACCTCGACCTGAACTCGCTGCTCGACGCCAGGACGGCGCCGCCCGACCCGACTGCGTTGCCCGACCCGACTGCGCCGCCAGATCTGGTCGCGGTGCCCGGCCCGGTCGCGGCGCCGCCCGAGCCGCTGAGGTCCGTGGAGGACGTGGCTGCGCGCCTGGTGGGGATCTTCGCGCCCGCTCTGGATATCCCGGCATCGAGCTTCGACGCCGAAGCGGACTTCGGGGACATCGGCGTCGACTCCGTGGTCCTGGCCGAGCTGCTGGAACTGGTGGAGCGCGAGGTCGGCCGCCACCTGCCGCCGTCGGTGCTGATGGAGTTCCCGAGCGCGGCGGGTCTCGCCGGCTACCTCGTGGCGGAGGGCATCACCTTCACCGCCCCGGCGGAGGGCGTCACCATCTCCGAGCCGGGGGAGAGAGCCGGAACGCCGCATGTCGAGCCGGAACTCGGTCGCGTCGCACCCGCGCCGACCGGTCGAGCCGAGGTCATCCCCCCGCGCTGCGATCCCGACGACCGCAGAATCGCGATCATTGGCATGGCCGGGCGGTTCCCGGGCGCGCCGGACGTCGCCACGTTCTGGCGCAACCTGCTGGACGAACGGCACTCGGTCGCCGAGGTGCCCCGGGACCGTTGGGACACCGAGCGGCTCTACGACCCCCGGCCTCAGCTCGGCCGCAGCGTCAGCAGGTGGGGCGGCTTCGTCGACGGCCTCGCCGACTTCGACCCGGAGCGGTTCGGCCTCACCGACGAGGAGGCCACGGTCCTCGACCCCGGTATCCGCCTGTTCCTCGAATCGACCCTGGACTGTCTGCACGACGGCGGCTACACCCGCGACGAGGTGTGGGGCCGCCGGGTCGCGGTCGTGGTCGGCGGGCGCATCTCCGCCTACGGACGGCGGGCGGCGCTGCGGCCCAGTGTCCTGCAGTCCGACCAGAACTTCCTGGCCGCGCAGGTGGCGCACCGCTTCAACCTCACCGGTCCGAACCTGGTGGTGGACAGCGCCTGCTCGTCCGCCCTGGTGAGCGTCCACCTGGCCACGCGGATGCTGCTCGCGGGCGACGCGGAGATGGCGGTCGCGGGCGGCGTGGAGATCCTGTTGGACGAACAGGCGTACCTGGAGTTCAGCGCGGCCGGGGTGATCTCGCCCACCGGTGTGTGCCGCCCGATGGACCAGCGCGCCGACGGGATCGTGCCCGGTGAGGGCTGCGGCGCGGTTCTGCTCAAGCCGCTGGCGAAGGCGCTGGCCGACGGGGACAGGGTGCACGCGGTCATCGAGGCGGTCGAGGTCAACAACGACGGCCACACCATCGGTGTCACCACCCCCAACGTCACCGCCCAGGCCGACGTCGTCCGCGCGGCGCTGCATGCCGCCGGCCGGAGTGCCGACGAGATCGGCCTGGTCGAGGCGCACGGCACCACTACCATGATCGGCGATCCGATCGAGCTTCAGGCGCTCACCCGGGTCTACCGGGAGATCTCCACCCGCACCGGCTTCTGCGCCGTCGGCAGCCTCAAGTCCAATGTCAGCCACCTGCTGTGCGCGGCGGGTGTGGCCGGGCTGATCAATGTGTCGCTGGCGGTGGAACACGGCCGCGTCCCGGCCACCCTGTTCTGCGAACGTCCCAACCCGAGGTTCGACTTCGAACGGTCACCGTTCCGGCCCGCGACCGCGACCACGGACTGGCCCGCGCCGCCGGAGCGCCGCGTGGCCGGACTGAGCTCGTTCGGCCTGGGCGGCACGAACGCGCATGTCGTCGTCAGCGGGCTGCCCGACACGCTGCGCGCCCGGCAGACCCGTCAGCCCCTGCCTCCGCCCTCCTACCAGCGGCGCAGGCTGTGGCTGGACCGAGCCCGGAACGACGCGAACGAGGTTCGCGCACCCGCGGGACCGACGGGCGTTCCCGCCGCACGGCGTAGCCGCACCGGGCTCCTCGAACTGAGGTTCGTCGACCCTGTGCCGGTCGCACGCTGACAGGGAACCGCTTGCGCGGAGGGAGAGGAAACCCGCGTACTCATGGACTCCACGGCACAGCTGTCGACGCAGGCGCCGCCCGTGCCCGCCAGGCAGGTGCACCTCGCGGTGGGCGGCGTCATGGTCGGCATGCTCCTGTCCGCCCTCGACCAGACGGTGGTCAGCACCGCGCTGCCGCTGATCGTCGGCGACCTGGGCGGTGTGGGCAGCCTGCCCTGGGTTGTGACGATCTACCTGGTGACCTCCATGGCCACGACGCCGTTGTGGGGCAAGGTCTCGGATCTGTACGGCCGCCGCGCGGTGTTCCAGGTGGCCATCGTGGTGTTCGTCGTCGGCTCGCTGCTGTGCGCCGTCGCGCAGGAGATCTGGCACCTGGTCGTGTTTCGGGCGGTCCAGGGCGTCGGCGCGGGCGGGCTGTTCGTGCTCGCGCTGTCGGTGATCGCGGACGTGGTGCCGCCCGCCGAGCGCGGTCGCTACCAGGGTGCGTTCGGCGCGGTGTTCGGTCTGGCCAGCGTGGGCGGTCCGCTCGTGGGCGGCTTCTTCGCCGACGGGCCGGGCTGGCGGTGGGTGTTCCTCGTCAACCTGCCGGTCGGCATCCTCGCCCTGTTCGCGGCGTCCGCCGGTCTGCGCGGCGTCAGGACTCCGCAGCGCGGCCACCAGATCGACGCGCTGGGCGCGGTGCTCGTGGTCGGTACGGTCACCTGCACCCTGCTGTACCTGAACTGAGCGGGCAACGAGCTGGGCTGGGCCTCGCCGGGCGCGTTGGCGCTGCTCGCCGCGGGGGTGGTGCTGGCGGTGGCGTTCGTGCTGGCGGAGCGGCACGCCGCGGAGCCTATCACGCCGATGTCGCTGTTCGGCAACCGAGGTGTCGGCATCGCCACCCTGTTCGGGTTCCTGTCCGGCGCGGCGATGTTCACCGGCATCGTGTTCCTGCCGCTGTACTTCCAGGCGGTCAGAGGCTACTCGGCCACCCTGTCGGGCGTCGCCATGCTGCCCGCGATGCTCGGCCTGGTGGCCGCCTCCATGGGGTCCGGAATCCTGATCAGTCGTACCGGCCGCTACAAGCTGTTCCCGGTGGCGGGCTCGGCGGTGCTGGCGGTCTCGCTGGCCCTGCTGTCCTTCGTGGACGTCGACATCTCGTACTGGCTGGTCGCCGTGTACTCGCTGCTGTTCGGCGTGGGCGTCGGCTGTGTGATGCAGCCCGTCATCACCGCGGTGCAGAACTCGGTGGAGATGAAGGACATCGGCGCGGCCACCGGCATGGTGAACTTCTTCCAGCGCCTGGGGTCGGCGATCGGCGTCGCCGTTCTCGGCTCGGTGCTCGCCGCCAGGCTGGCGAGCGACGGCACGACCGAGAGCATTCCCGCGCTGCGGGCGCTGCCCGAAACCGAGCGGAACGCGGCGATCGGCACGTACACCGACGCCCTCACCGACCTTTTCCTCATCGCGGTGCCGCTGGTGGTCGTGGCGTTCCTGGTGTCGCTGATGCTGCGGGAGAGCCGCCGCGAAAAAGGTTGACCTGCTCGGTGAGACTTTTCCGTCGTCGACTCCGACCTGCGACAACCTCACCCGGCAGACGTGCGATGGAAAAGGCTCAATGTTGGGCGGCGGGACAGCCCTGGCCCGCCTA
>NZ_CDWTMO010000054.1:0-21909 GCF_977946435.1 Frankia sp. CgKIO3
CCTGCCCGGCGACGACGACATCGACCCGGATCCGCCGGTCCCCCATCCCGTCCTTTGCTGGTTTCCCGGACAGACCACGAGAGCGGCACCTGACACCGCAGCGCCTGCTGCACTTTGCCGCCGGTCACCGCCGCCCACACCTGCAATCTAGACGACAACCGGCTGGGAGACCACGCCGTAGACTCAGTTCTCACTTGCCTGCACCCGCATAGGTTGTGACGTGTGGTCGCAGCGCGTTCCGGCCACACCGTGTTGGAAAGAGGGGGCCTCGGTGCCGGGGGAGATCATTCACAGATCGAGGGGTGAGCGACCGCCTCGTACCGGAAAAGACCGCTCCGATGCCCCCGGTCGGCCAGACCGACTACGGTTCGACCGGCCGGCCGGGCCCGATACCGACGGACATGCCTGAGGCGACGGACGGGCCGCCGCTGTACTTCTTTCTCAGCTACGCCCGCGCGGACGGCGAGGACGGCCCGTTTCTCGCCCGCTTCTTCCGGGATCTGCGGCACGAGGTCCGGGTCCGCTGCGGGCATCCGAGGGCAGACGAGGTGGGGTTTCTCGATACCTCGAGTATCCGACCGGGCGACGCCTGGTCACGGGAACTCGCCTCGGCGTTGGCCCGCTGCCGAACTTTCGTCGCCATATGCTCCCCCACCTTTTTTACAAGTGAGTACTGCGGCCGGGAATGGCAAGTTTTCGAGGACCGCCTCCGCCACCTGGAGGAGACGGGCGCGGGGCGGGCACCCGTCCTCCTACCAGTGATGTGGATCCCCTTACGCCCGCCGCCCTCGATTCTGGCCCGACTGCAGTACAATCACGAAGATCTCGGTCAAGAGTACGCCAAGTTCGGCTTACGGTATCTTCTCCAGCTGAACCGGAACCACGACGAGTACCAGGAGTTCCTGGTAGCTTTGTCCGATCGGATCGTACGACTCGCGGCAGAGACCGCTCTGCCGCCCATGGCGGAGATCCCCGGCTTCGACACCGTGCCCAGCGCGTTTGATCAATGGGGTGACCGGCGCCCTGCCCCGCCTCGGTCCGAGGTGCCGGAGTTGATCCAGGACCCGGTCCCGCCGCCGCACTCGGTGGCCTCGACCGAGGCAGAGGCAGACCAGGGCACGGGTCTGGCCGGTACCGAACCCACGACACACCCGGTGACCGGGCCGACAAGTATCCTCGAGTCGACGGCGGGAACCGGGCCGGCCACGTACATTGGGCCCCGTGGTGACCGGGACGGACCTTCCACCGCTGTCCGCACGCAGGAAGCCGGCCCGGAGCCGGCCGACCACGTCGGCGGTCCGAAGCGAGTCACCTTCGTTCTCGCCGTGACTTCGGCCAGCGAACTCGCCGCCCTGCGCCGGCACTTGAGCTACTACGGCAGCCAGTACGACGAGTGGAAGCCCTACCATCCGCATCACAAGCAACGGGTCTGCGTCTCCGCCCAGTTCATTGCCGCGGGCCAGGAGATGTCTTCGGACATCGTCATGCTGCAGACCGGCATCTCCACGCTGCTCAAGCGGTCGCGCACGCGCAACGAGATCGTCGTCTTCATCGTCGATCTGTGGACCGCCACCATGGAACCGTTCCGTAGCGCGCTGCTCGAATACGACCAGCGGAACGAACCGACGACCGGGGTGCTCGTGCCCTGGAATCCGGACGACGAGGAGACGCACGAAAACAGAGAACGGCTGTTCGAGACCCTCGCCAGCGCCCTGCCGAACAACATGCTGCGCCGAGACGGTCTCTTCCAGGAGCAGGTGCAGTCCCACGAGAAGTTCGCGGACGCGCTCGTGCAGATCCTGACGGATCTGCAGGCGCGCATCTTCGCCGGCCAGACCATCTTCCGCCAGCGCCCGCCGAGCCACCGCCGCCGTCCGTTCCTCAACGGCCCGTAGGAGAGGGCGCCAGTGAACGAACGGGATTCGGGACGCATCGTCACCTTCTATTCCTACAAGGGCGGCACGGGCCGATCCATGGCGCTCGCCAACGTCGCATGGCTGCTCGCCAGCAACGGACGGCGGGTGCTCGTCGTCGACTGGGATCTGGAGACGCCCGGGCTCCACCGGTACTTCCATCCGTTCCACCACGACCCGGATCTGCGGACGACCCGCGGCGTCATGGACATGATCTGGGATTTCACCGCGACGGTGATGTCGCTGCCGACCGCCGGCGAGGAAGACTGGTTCGAGCGGGCGACCGCGATCATGCCGTACGCGGTGTCTCTGACCTGGTCCTTTCCGGCCAACGGCACAATCGATTTCGTCTGCTCCGGTCGTCACGACGCAGCCTACTCCCGCCGGCTCAGCACCTTCGACTGGAGCACCTTCTACGACACGCACAACGGGGCCGATTTCATCGACGCACTCGCGGAGAACATGCGGTCGTCCTACGACTGGATCCTCATCGACAGCCGGACCGGGCTGAGCGACACCGCCGGAATATGCACCGTGCAGTTGCCCGATATCGTCGTAAACTGCTTCACACTCAGTACCCAGAGCATCGAGGGTGCCGCCGCCGTCGCCCAGTCGATCAGCGCACAGGACAAGGACGGTGAAATCGGCCATCTACCGGTGCCCACGCGGGTCGAGGACGGTGAGCAGAAAAAACTTGAGCTGGGCCGGGACTTCGCCCGTGCGATCTTCGATCCGTTTCCGCGGAACATGAGCGCCCGGGAGAAGGAACGGTACTGGGGCGATGTGGAGGTTCCATACAAGCCGTATTATGCGTACGAGGAGATCCTGGCGGTCTTCGGGGACCGCCCGTTGCAGGAGGGCACTCTTCTCGCCGCCTATGAAAGGCTTACCTCGTACCTGACCAACGGGGAGGTACGCTCCCTCTCGACGCTGGACGAGACGCAGCGCCGCCGCAATCTCGCGGTCTTCGAGCGGACCACGGTGTCCATCCCGACCAACATCGTGGTGAGCTACGCCTCCGCCGACCGGAACTGGGCGGACTGGATCGCCACCGAGCTCGAGAGCGCCGGTTTCGCCACGAGGCTGGAACAGGCGGGCCCGGGCACCGGGAACCGGATCGATCAGGGCGCCGTCCCCGCGGCCGGTCATTTCCGAACAGTCGTCATCCTGTCATCGGCGTACGTCCGCTCACCGCCGGCGTTGGAGAGATGGCGCAGGACGGTCGCGAGCGATCCGGACGGGACGGGTCGGCTGCTCGTGCCCGTCCGCATCGAGGACTTCCAGCTGCCGGCCGAGTTCACCAACCGGGAGTATGCCGACCTCGTCGGTTTCGACGAGGCGCCCGCACGGCAGACGCTGCTTGCCACGACGGGACGTCCGACCCGCCGGGCCACGCAACTCCGCCGGGAGATCGGCGTGGCGGCGAACGTGCGTTTCCCCGGCTCGCCGCCCCAGGTCTGGACAGGGGTACCGGAGCACAACCCGAGCTTCATCGGACGAGAGGCTCTCCTGGTCGGGCTGCGCAACCGCTTTTTCGGGGTGGGCGGGGCGCCCGTCAGTACCCAGGTTCTGCAGGGCCTCGCCGGCGTGGGTAAGATGCAGGTAGCCACGGAGTATGTGTTCCGGTTCGGGGCGTCCTATGATCTGGTCTGCTGGATCGGGTGCGACCAGACGGCGCTGGTCCGCAGCAGTCTGGCTCGGTTGGCCGCCGACCTGGGCCTGCCGCACCGGGAGGGGCGGGAACCGGTTGACGAGGTGGTGAACGCCCTGCGCCGGGGTGATCCGTATCCACGCTGGCTCCTCGTCTTCGACAACGCCGACTCCCCCGATGATGTGGCGCCACTGATCCCGCATGGCCCCGGGCACGTGCTCATCACCTCGCGCAACCAGCGCTGGCAGGGCAGGCAGGAGCGGGTGGAGATCGGTATGTTCAGCCGGGAGGAGAGTGTCGCGTTGTTGCGGCGGCGGGCTCCGGCGCTGACCACGGAGGTCGCCACGCAGCTCGCCGAGGCGCTGGGGGACCTTCCGCTGGCGCTCGAGCACGCCGGCGCCTGGCACGCCGAGACCGGGATGACCGCGGAACGGTACCTGGAACTTCTTGACCGAAGCCCAGGGCCGCTGCTGCTCGAGGGCGAGATCCCGACCTACCCCCTCCTGGCTGCTGTCCATGGAGCGGCTACGCAGCGAGATTCCCACGGCGGCGCGGCTCGCCGAGCTGTGTGCCTTCTTCGGCCCAGAACCGATCAGTCTGCAGATCTTTGCCGGTGCGGGGCTACGTGACCTGACCGATGCCGAGGATCAGGAGTTCCGGGACTCCTTCGTACTGGCCAAGGCCGTCCGGCAGATCAGCGAGCACGCCCTGGTCCGGGTAGATCAGAAGAACGAGAGCCTGGAGATACACCGGCTCGTCCAGGCGGTGATCCGCGACGACCTCACACCCGACCAACGCACCGGTGTCCGCCGCCGGGTCCATGCGTTGCTGGCGGCGGCGGACCCGCTGGAGCCCGACCGCCCCGAGACATGGCCCCGCTACTCCCTGATCCGACCGCACCTGGTGCCCTCCGGCGCGGTGGGGTCGGCCTCCGAGGAGGTGTCGCGGCTCGTCTCGAACCAGGTCCAGTGTCTCTACGAGCAACGCGATCACTGGGGATGCAGGGATCTGGCGAGCGTCACCCTCGACATCTGGCGTGACGTCTTCGGCGATAACGACAAGCGGACCCTGACGCTCGCTCTCGACCTCGCCGACAGCCTGCGGGCGCTGGGGGAGCCGGACCAGGCCAAGGGACTCGACCAGCCTGCCCACGATCGCCTGACCCGCCTGTTCGGCAGCAACGACGCCCTCACGCTCCGCGCCGCGCGGGCACTCGGCGGGGACCTGCGCGGCATGGGTGACTACCAGGAGGCCCGACGCCTCGACGAGGACACCTACGCCCGCTACCGGGACATGGCGATCCTGGACGACCCGGGCGCGATCAGCACGGCCAACAACATCGCGGTCTCGCTGCGCTTCTTCGGTGACTTCCGGCTCGCGCTCGAGACCGGAGAGGATGTCTACATCCGTCAGCTGCGGGCAAGCGGTGAAAACGACATCCTCACCCTTCAGTATGCCGACAGTCACGCCCGGGACCTACGCGAATGTGGCCTTTACCGAGAATCCCTGAAAATCCTTCAGGAGACCTTGACCCGATGCCGGGATATCCTCGGTATCAATCATCCGGACACCTTGCGCTCCTTGCGGAACTACGCGGTCACACTACGGCGCGCAGGGCGGGCGCGGCCCGCCATACCTCGGAGGAGGCTTTCAAGAAGTTCCGGACCTACGTGGGAGAAGATCATCCTGAAACCCTCACCGCAGCCATCAGCCTGGTGGGCGATCTGTGCCTGAGCCGGGAGGTACCGGCTGCGCGAAAGCTGGCCGAGAACACCTTCCAACAGGCCAAGCGCCGGCTTGGCGCGGACAATCTCTACACCCTCGCGGCGGCTAACGCACTGGTCGTCGCCATTCGGCTCGATGGCGACCCGGACGAAGCCGGCGCCCTCGCCCAGGAAACGGGGAACAGATTACGGGCCGTTCTCTCCGACGATCACCCTTTCACGGTGTCATGCATGCTCAATCTAGCCAACTGCCGCTACGACAGTAACCAGATAATGAGCTCGCGGAGTCTCGACGAGGACGCCGTCTCTCACCTGCGGAACCGGCTCGGCGATGACCACCCGACCACCCTGATCGCCTCCGCCAATCTGGCGATCGACCTGTCCGCCCTCAGCGAGACCGAGACGGCAGATGCGCTACGCGCAAATGTTCTAGCCACATTCGGGGAGAGGCAAATGTTCTAGCCACACTCGGGGAGAGTCTGGGAGCCGACCATCCGATCATCGCGTCCGTGCGGGCCGGCGATCGCATCGACCTCGAGATCGACCCACCCCCACCCTGACCCGGGTGCCCGGCGACTCAGGAGACGGCCTCCGGAGGCTCTGCCTGTTACCAGGTGCAGCGTACGGGCCGTCCGGCAGCCGGCCGCAGGCTAGTGCAGCACCAGGGGGCAGGGGTTTCATCATCTACTGAGCATCATCGCCGCACCCGGCGGCGTGTTGTGGGCCACTTTCGACTTCTCTCCGCTGCCGACCAGTCCGAAGGTTCCCACCAGTGCGTTTCTCGTCTGGATCACCTGCACCGATGGGGCGGTGAATCTCAGCGGCGAACGCTGGATCAACCACCCGGACGGCTATGCCATGACGAATCTCTCCGTGTGGCCCCGCGCCGACCATCCCGATCACCTGATGGGCCGGGTTCATCTGCAGGGATGCAGCGATTACGCCGTCGACCGGATCTTAAAACCCGGCCGGTGACCGAGCCGCCGAATGCCAGGATGGGTGACTGCCGCGGGTCCGGCGCTCCAGGTCCTTTACCTTCCGGCCCGGTGAACAGGCAGGATCGATCTGTGCGGACACGGCGGGCATCAGAGGAAGACTGGGGCGCGATCTGGCCGATCTGGCGGGCCGTTGTGGTCGAGGGCGAGACCTGCGCCTGGACACCGGACACCGACGAGGACGTCGCGAAAAGCGCGTGGATGCTGCCCCCGCCGGCCGAGGTTCTGGTGATGGAGGAGGACGACGGCCCGGGCGATACCTCGATCATCGCGACCGCACTGCTCACACCGAGCCAGCCGGGCCTGGGAGATCATGTCGTCCAGGCGGTACTGCTCGTTGATCCTAAGCGGGTGGATCACGGGGCTCCGCGCGGCGGGGCCGGAATGTACCAGGGCTACGGGCCGTACGGGGGACGTAGCTACTACGGCGGCCGGGGAGCCGGGGGCGACCGCTGGGAGAGCGTCAGCCGGCAGGCCGCGGAGCAGATGATCGAGTACGCGGCCGATCTCGGCTACCGGGCGATGCAGCTCAACGTCGTCGTCGCCGCCAATCCACGGTTGGTCGCGCTGTGGCGCTCGCTGGCGTTCCGCCTCGTCGGGACCCTTCCGGCGGCCTTCCGCCATCCCTGGCTCGGCGACGTCGACCTCTACGTGATGTACCGCTTCCTGCCCGCCCGGGAGAACTGACCGGCGCACCGGGTGCCTGCGCCCCTGGCAGAGAGGGGAGCACCGTCGCCGGAATCCTCACCGGAGGATCCGGAGGGATACTGAGGGATAGGGATACTGAGGGCCGCGGAGGGTAGCGAGGGATACCGAGAGACGTGGAGAAGGACGCACCGGCGCGGGTTCGCGACCCGCGCCGTCCAACCATGCCATGGTGCCCGTCCCCTCCTGCCCATGGCCCAGGACGAGGAGCCTGTCTGTGCATCTGAGCGCCGCGCCCGATCTGTCCTTCTCCGACATGCGATCGACCATCGCCGTCCTGACGATCCTGGGCGGTGCGCTCCTGCTGGCCCTGGCCGTCTCCGTGTTGCTGCACCGCATGGCCAGACGGATCGGCCGCCATTCGGAGATCGTCGCCGATCTCGCACAGCACGGTAAGCGGCCGACGCGACTCACGCTCGTGCTGGTGGCCCTGCTCGTCGGCCTCAACTCCACGGCTGAACAGGCCTGGACCGAGGCGGCCCTGCGGGTGTCCAATGTCGCCCTTATCGCTGGAATCGCCTGGTGCGTCACGGTGCTCGCGTTCACCTTCGAGGACCTCGCGCTCGCCCGCTACCGGGTGGATGTCGTCGACAACCGGCATGCCCGCCGGGTGCGCACCCAGGTCACCCTGCTCCGACGGGTCACGGTGGTCATCATCTCGATCATCGCGGGCACCTCGATGCTCATGACGTTCCCGAGCGTCCGCGTCGCCGGCGCCAGCATCTTCGCCTCGGCCGGCGTGGTCGGCATCGTCGCGGGGCTGGCCGCCCAGACCTCGCTGTCCAACGTCTTCGCCGGACTCCAGCTGGCCTTCACCGACGCCATCCGGGTCGACGACGTGGTGGTGGTCGAGAAGGAGTGGGGCAGGATCGAGGAGATCACTCTCACCTACGTCGTCGTCCACATCTGGGATGACCGGCGGATGGTCCTTCCGTCGACCTACTTCACCACGACACCATTCCAGAACTGGACCCGCAAAGAGTCCGCGGTCCTCGGTGCCGTCGAGCTGGACCTGGACTGGGCAATCCCGATCGACGAGATGCGGGCCGAGATGCACCGGGTCTTGGACGCCACGGACCTGTGGGACAAGCGGGTCTGCGTCCTGCAGGTCACCGACGCCATCGGTGATCACATCCGCATCCGCGTCCTGGTCAGCGGCAAGGACGGACCGACCGTGTTCGACCTGCGCTGCCACATGCGCGAGGCACTCGTCCGATGGGTGCAGCACAACCATCCGACAGCCCTGCCCCGGACCCGCATCGAGTTCGACGCCTCCGCGCACCTGCTCGGTCTGCGCCTCCCGGATCAGGGCCGGCCCGATGACCGCGACGGCCGCGACCACCCCGGCAGCAGGTCCGACCGGCTCCGCAAGACGAACGGCATCCGCCTCGACGAAGCACCAGCGCGGGTGGTTCCCGTCCCAGTGCAGGGTCTCCTCTCCCCCACGATCATGGCTGCCACGAACTCGGCCGCGGTTACCACCGCCGGCAGTGCGAGCCGGGAGGCGGAGACCGATACGGGGGGCGGGACGAGCACCGCGCCCGCGGATGCGCATGCCGATGCCGCCGAGGACGCCCGGCTGTTCTCCGGCGCGAGTGCCGACGCCGCGGAACGGGCACGGAACTTCAGCGGGACCAGCAAGATCGACGAGCACGACAGCTCCGCTTCTTCTCCACCGCCCGGCGACGACGATGACGACGCGGCACACCCGGGAGAATCGACCCGACGCCAAACGATACCAAAGGCGCATAACGACACCGAAGGCGCATAACGACACCACAGAAGGCTCCGGCCCGGGTCCTCCGCAGGTATGGAGGGCCCGGGCCGGAGCAGGTGTCGGGTCAGAGCAGGTGCTCTGCGTGCTGCCGACCGGGCCGCGGTCACCCGGTCGCCGACGGGTATCGCGATTACCGGCGGGCGTAACGACGGCTGCGGGTAGACCCCGACCGGCCGCCGTGGCCCCCCACGTTCCGCCACACCAGGAGAACCAGGATGGCACCGATGATGGACCCGAGAATGCCAGACGGCTGCAGAGCGCCTTCGCCGACATCCTTATTGAATAGGACGTAGCCGAGGAATCCTCCGACGAAAGATCCGATGATTCCCACCACAATGGTGCCGAGAATCCCGATGGGATCCCGGCCGGGCAGCAACACGCGTGCGACGGCCCCGGCGACAAGTCCGAGCAAAATCATGACGACAATGAAGGTAATCATTGTTTTCTCCCTACCGAGGTGGTTGGATTACTTATCCCCGGCGCGGCCGTCCCCGCCGGACCAGCAGCAGCACCACCGTGCCGGCCAGGACCCCGCCCGTGGCCTTCAGGTTGCTCCGCATCCGCTGCCCGACGGACCGCGCGGCTTTCCCGCTGGTGGCGAGGGTCTTCTCGGTGGCGACCGACACATGGGGAGCAAGGGTCTGGACGGCCTCGTTGACCTTCTGGCGCACCTCGGCGGCTCCGCCGGCCACTCTGGCCTTGGTGCCCGGGGTGGTCGTGTCCGCATCGGCCAGGCCCGAGCTACTGACGTTTCCCGGGCCACTAACACTTGAGGTGGCGGTGGTCGCGGTGATGACGTCGGGGCTCGGCGCCGGGGAACCGTGACCGTTTAGGCCGGGTGCCGGGCCGGAATCTACACTCTCGGTACCGGTCGGGACCGGGGGGACCGGGGGGCGCGCGAACGGAACCGTGGTCGTGTCGTCGGCAGGAAGCGGCGCGGTCCGTGCGGGCTCCGGCATCACTGAACTCGGGTCCATTGGCATCGTTCGGTTCCTCCCTGGAAGGTGTTCGGTGTCTGACCTGGGGACCGGGTCCGACCTGGAATCGATGGCTGAGCTGGTCAACGGCTGAGCTGGCATCACGCTCAGCCCGTCCGACCGGGACCGACGCGGACCAACTGGCCGGGCCGCATCTACGATCAGGACTACCGGCGGCTCCCCGTGGCGCGCAGAGAAACCCGACCGGGCGGGATGTTCACTAGCCGTACTTCTCATTGTCATACCCGGAATCAATGCGGATAACCCGATGTGGGCGCCCTGACGGGACACGGGGCCGCATCACCGATACCTAATACTATCCATAAACACACAAATGCCACATAACGACCAATATATCGATCATAGATCATATTTCCCCAATGCACCCACAGCAGGTGATAATGGGAGGTATCGGGCGATCGACGGTGCGGACGACCCGGCGTCGGCTACGGTTCGGACAGCAGCCATGAGCGTCAGGGGGTGGCTGATGTCGGATGTGCCCACAATGTCCTCCGCAGCCGACCGGAACGGTCCACTCGAAGGCATCCGCACACTGGCCGCACGCCTCGCCTCCGGCGAGATGACGTCCCGCGAGCTCGTCGAAGCCGCGTTGGCCCGGATAGCGGCGACCCAAACCACCGTTAACGCCTTCCGCTGGGTACGGGCCGAGGCTGCCCTCGCAGAGGCCGAGGCGGCGGACGTCGCACTCGCCGCCCGCGGGAGCCGGTCCGGCCGACTCAGCCGGGACGCCCGCGGCAGCTGGTGGGGCGCGACGGGATGGCGACCACTACTCGGCGTGCCCATTGCGATCAAGGACGACACCGACCTGACCGGTACCCCCACGGCCTTCGGCGCGATGGGGGAATTCTCCCCCGCGGTCCGGGACAGCGAGATGGTGCGATGGCTGAAGGCGGCCGGTGCCATCATCATCGGCAAGACCAACACCCCCGAGTTCGGGCAGTGGCCGTTCACCGAGGGCCGGGCGTTCGGGGTGACCCGTAACCCGTGGGATCTCGACTACTCTCCCGGCGGCTCCTCCGGAGGCGCGGCGGCCGCGGTGGCTGCGGGGCTGGTACCGGCGGCGATCGGTTCGGACGGGGCGGGCTCCGTGCGCATCCCCGCCGCCTGGACCCACCTGGTCGGGATCAAACCGCAGCGCGGGCGCATCTCGAGCGCCCCGGTCCGCGAGCAGTTCAACGGGCTCACTGTCTACGGCCCGCTAACCAGAACCGTCGCCGACGGGGCCCTGCTGCTCGACATCCTGTCCGGCAGCCTGCCCATCGACCGGGCTCGACCGCCGGCGCCGGCCGAGCCGTTCCTCACCGCCGCCGGCCATCCCCCTTCCCGCTTGCGGATCGGGCTCTCCCTGCACCACCCGTACAGCGGGATGCCGGTGGCCCTCGATCCGGCCGTCCGGGCCGCCGTGGAACGGCTGGCCGAGATCCTGGCCCGCTGCGGGCACGACATCGTGCCGGTGGAGCCGCCCTACGGCCTGCTTGGCACGATCTTCCTGCCGCGGTCCATGGACGGCATCCGCGACTGGGCCGGGCGGGTGCCCGATCCCACCCTGCTCGACCCGCGGACCATGGCCAACGCGCGGACCGGACGGATGCTGCGCCCGTTCCTCCCGCTGACACGCGCCGCGGAGCCACTGGCCCGGCTCAACATCGGCCGCATCTTCCGGCGGGTCGACGTCATACTCGCCCCGACAACCGCCACGCCGCCGCCCCGGGTGGGCGAGCTCAACCGGGAGAGCAACTGGGCCACCGACCAGGCGATCGTGGCGGCGTGCCCCTACACCTGGCCGTGGAACGTCCTCGGTTGGCCGGCCGTCAACGTACCGGCCGGACGCACCGCGGCGGGACTGCCCGTCGGCGCCCAGCTGATGGGGCCGGCGAACAGCGAGACCTTGCTGATCTCCCTCGCGGCGCAGCTGGAGGACAGCGAGCGCTGGCACCTCCATCAGCCGGGAGAACGCTCGGCCCACGCGATCTGACGATCTGACCCGACGGGCACCCGACCCGACCTGGCCCACAGGCCGACCTGGTCCACGGACCAACCTGACCTTACGGGTAGCGGGGTGTTACCGAATAGCCGAAATGCGAGGGCCTCTCACGGAACCCCGATCCGGCCGGGACAATGACCCATGCGAAGATGTCGTTCAGGCGCTGGCGGACCCGGCGGACTGAGCAGACCCGGCGGACTGGGCAGACTCAGCAGGCTCCGCGGGGTGGAGGATGTCCGTCCCCTCATCGCCGGAACGCTCGTCCTCGTCACGGTCATCGTCCTCGACGCGACGCCCGGCCTGATCCTGGTCGGGTACTTCGGTCTCGGGCCACTGATCATCGCGGCGACCAGTCCACCCCGAGTCACCGCCGCGGTCGGAGCGTTGACAGTGATCACGGCACTCCTCTCCGGGTTCTGGGATCATTGGTTCGGGACCGGTCCGCATCTCGCCGCGACTACGCTGGTCGCCCTCCAGTCCGTGATCGCCGTCTACATCTGCGCGCACCGGGAGCGGCAACGCTCACAACTGCACCAGGTCAAAGCGGTTGCCGAGGTCGCGCAGCAGGCACCGCTACCGGCGGTCCCAAGCCGGCTCAACGGGGCCGGTTTCGCGGCTCGGTACCTCTCCGCCGCCCAGGAGGCGTCGGTGGGTGGCGATCTCTACGAGGTCGTCTCCACCTCGCAGAGCATCCGGATGATCATCGGTGATGTCCGCGGCAAGGGCCTGCCGGCGGTCCGGCTGGCCTCGATAGTGCTCGGCGCCTTCCGCGAGGCGGCGGTGACCTGGCTCGACCCGGAACAGGTGGCCGCCGCCTGCGCCCGCGCGGTGGGTCGGGAGGCCGAACCCGAGGACTTCGTGACGGCGCTCATCGTCGACATCCACCCGGACGGTCGGCTGGGCCTGTGCTCGGCCGGGCATCACCCGCCGCGGCTGGTCTCGGCGGACGAGTGCACCACGCTGGAACTGAAGTCGCCCAGTCCGCCACTCGGGCTGGCCGAGCGCTTCTCCGTCACGACGGCGAGCTGGGCGGTCGGCGATCGGATGCTGCTGTTCACCGACGGTCTCACCGAGGCCCGGGACGGCCGGGGGCGGTTCTTCCCCCTGGACGATCATCTGGACCTGCTGCGGGGCGGCAGCCAGGACGACGCACTCGACCGTCTCGCCGGGGCTCTGCGCGCCCATGTGGACGGCAGGCTGCAGGACGACCTCGCGGTGCTGCTGGCCGAGCGGGAGGCGGGACCGAGTGGCGGGACGGGAGCCGGCGTCCTGAGCTCCTGAGCTCCTGAGCTCCTGAGCTCCTGAGCTCCTGAGCTCCTGAGCCCGGCGAGACCCGGGCGGCCCCTCGGCCCAAGATCCGACTCCCATCCGGCGTGCCGCTGCCCCGCGGAGCCCGTCGCGATCAGCTACGGTCACCCAATGCGGAGGGATTCCGTGGCCGCCGTCGGATACCGACGCCTACAGTTGTGCTCACGGGTATTCACTCCAGGTATCGATACGCCGGACGGTCGGAGACGGTCGTGAGCTTTCCGGTGGATTCCGGTGACCGTCGCACCGTGCGGCTGCTCCTGGCCCTGCTCGTCGTTGTGAGCGCCGTGGCCGCGTTCGCCGTCGGCGGTCTGATCGCGACGTCCGGGTTACGGGTGAGCTGGGGACGCGCCGAGGGCGCCGCGGCAGCGGCCGAGGTCCCCGTCGCCAAGGACGGCTCGCTGCCGGCAGCGATCGGCAGGCTGGGCATCGGCGGCGGCTCGGATCCCTCGCCACTCACGGTGGGCCCCTCCCCGAAGAACGGGCCTTCGCCGGCCACCGTGTCACCGGCACCGACGGATGCGGGCGGGGCGAAACACCCGGTGCCAAGTGGCGAGGACCCGTCTACACCCACGGCACCGAGCCCGCAACACAGCTGCGCGGCCCCGGCTACCTCCGCACCCGGCGGGTCGGGCGCCCCCATCCTCATCTACCCGTTGTGCTGATATCCGTTGTGCCGAGCTATCCGCCGGATCCGGGCCGCCAGTCGGGCGAGCGGCCGGTGAGGGCCAGCAGCCTCGTCCACTCGTCGGCGTCATCCGGGACCGGCACCGGGCGGGCGAAGATGCCGGCCGCCCGCCAAGCGTCGATCTGCGACGCCAAGTGCTCGTGGACCCGGTGCACGAGGTCCCGGTCGGACCCGACGCCCGCCGCCAACGAGGTGTCACCGGCCCGCCGGCCGTGCATGTCGATCGCCCGCGCCAGATCCCAGCCGTGGATCAGTAGATCGGCGGTCAACTGGAAGGCGTACTCGCTCGCCGGCGTGGGGCCGAAGGAGAGGACCGGCACCGACGCCCAGGCTCCCGGGCGGTTCCAGGCGTCCCGTGCCCCACGGGCCGCCGCCGGCCAGCTCGCCACGGGATCCGCCCCGAGCTGATCGCCGTCGAACCGGGGGCCGATGTCAGCCATGGTGAGGCCGGCCAGCAGCGGCGGCACCCATAGCTGCTCCACGGTGAGGTGGTTGACGAGCGCGCGGACGTTCCAGTCCCGGCAGGGCGTGGGCGCATCCCACCCGCCGGGCGGCACCGCCCGCACCTGCGCGTCGAAGAGATCCAGCGCCCGGACGAGCGCGTCGTGACGTTCCGCGACGGTCAGCATGGTCGCCATCGCACCGCTCCCTTCATCCGTCGCGGTACCGATCCCGGGCCCGCGCGGGTCGTCCCGGACCGGGGTGGACTCGGTTCCGGCCGGCGATCCGCAGACCCCACCGGCCTACCCCGCACATCGGCATGCACTCTCACCTGCCGCGACGGCCTCACGATCCGTTGCCTCATGGCCCGTTGCCTCACGATGGCCCGTTGCATCGCGGTTCGCGACCGTGCTGCTTGCGGAACCGTCCCAGTAGGGGAGACGAATCACTGGTGTTCCTTGGGGCATTGTGGTAGTCCTCGGGGCGTTGTGGTAGACGGTCATAAATCTGGCTTCCAGCTCCGCCGCGGAGGTTTCCCACGAGGCGAGAGGGACAGTCCCGGGCTGGTTGTCGGGACGCCGCACCGGACCGCCGCACCGGACCGGTGAACCGGACCGGCGAACCGGCTCCGGGTGACGAGCGGGCAGAGGACTACGCTCACACCAGGCAGAATCCACCGAAGCGGAGGAAGGACCCAAACATGACCGACGACGCATATGCCCCCGAGGGGCTGGCGGAGAAGCCCCAATTCAATTCGGATGTCGCGCACACCGCCCGGGTCTGGAACTACTGGCTCGGTGGCAAGGACAACTTCGCCTCCGACCGCGCGGTGGGCGACCAGGTCCAGCAGATACTTCCGCACATCGTCGACACCGCCCGCGCCGACCGGGGTTTCCTCACCCGAGCCGTGCAATTCCTGGCCGGCGAGGCAGGTATCCGTCAGTTCCTCGACATCGGGACCGGGCTGCCCACCGCCGGAAACACCCATGAGGTTGCCCAGGAGATCACACCGGAATCGCGCATCGTCTACGTCGACAACGACCCTCTTGTTCTGGTGCATGCCCGAGCGCTGCTCACCAGCACCCCGGAGGGCGCCACCAACTACCTCGAGGCCGACATCCGGGATACCGACCGAATCCTGGAAGCCGCGGCCCGAACGCTGGACTTCACCCGGCCGGTCGCGCTCACCCTGCTGGGGGTGCTGAACTTCGTTCAGGATGCCGAGGAAGCGCTGCGGATCGTGCACCGGCTCCTGGATGCTGTGCCGTCCGGTAGTTATCTGGCCATCGCCCACGCCAGCAACGAGGTCTATCCCGAGGAGGCGGAGCGGGTGCGGCAGTTCTGGAACGAGAACGCCACACCACCCATTGTCTTTCGCGACGCGAAACAGATCGCCGTGTTCTTCGACCGGGTCGAGCTGCTCGAGCCCGGCGTCGTCTCGTGCTCGCGGTGGCGGCCGGCCTCCAATGATCTCGGTATCCCGGCCGAGGTGCAGCAGTTCTGCGGAGTGGGCCGCAAGCTCTGAGGACTTCTGCCTGGCTGCTCGTTCAGCCTCGTCGCCGGCCGGACGACGCGTGAGGGGATTTCCCCTCCCGCCGGGCCCCACCGATGATCCGAACGCGCCGATCCGCCCGGCGAGGACCGGACCGGCCCCGGGTACCGATCCCGCCGGGGTCAGTACCGCCGGGGCCGGTACCGGCCCGGTCGACGTGCCGAGCGTGCTGGTGGTCGCCGACAAGTTCCCCCCGGTGCTCGGCGGCATCCAGACGTTCGCCTGCCATCTCGCGGCCGGGCTTCCGGTCGACCGGATGGTGGTCGTGGCGCCGGCCGCCCCCGGCTACCGAATGATCATGGTATGGCTGCCGATGGCCCCGTCGGCCTGCGTCCTGGCCCTGTTGGTCCGCCGCGGCCACCTCTGACCCGCGCCACCCACCCCCGTCGGGGGATGGTCCCGCACCGCGTCAGGCCCACTCGTCCCGTCCGGGTGGACCCGCGGGCACCGAACCCAACGGAGATTACTCTTCGAATCAATGGGAATGCACAGCATCAGGATGCACAACGTACAGCTAGTTCTCGCGCGTGCACCGTCATCTGCCCATGCCATCCACCCGTCGGTCAGGGCCGCACCCGCGGTCCTCAGAGGGGGGAGACTTCATGAACTGGTCCCGTACATCACGTCGGTGCGCCTCGCGTGCCTTCGTCCTGACCGCCACGCTGGCAGCAGCCCTGGCCGCGCCGGGGCTGCTCAGCTCGGTGGCCGAGGCGGCAGCACCGACCGGCAGATGCCCGTCGCTGCCCCAGATCGCCGGCCCGTTGCAAAGCTGGGAGACGGTTACCGCCCTGCCAGCTCCCCGTGCCCATCTCGCGGCCACCACGGGATGTGACGGACGGATCTATGCGATCGGCGGCCAAGCCGCCGAGACGGGCGCCGGCGGCGGCGCCCC
Source organism: Frankia sp. CgKIO3 (assembly GCF_977946435.1). NCBI lineage: Bacteria > Bacillati > Actinomycetota > Actinomycetes > Frankiales > Frankiaceae > Frankia > Frankia sp. CgKIO3. Next base: position 16,629 of record NZ_CDWTMO010000054.1, read on the forward strand.
GGGCTCGCCTACGGGGACGCCCACGGCAACGCCCGGCCCGACCGCGTCACCAACCACCACACCAACTTCACCGGCCGCCACACCCGCATCACCGACGCAGTCGCCAGCCCCCACCGGGACGCCCGGAAGTTCCGCGACGACATCGACGGTGGGTCCGGCCAGCTTGACCCGGAAGCCGCTGGCCGGATCACCCGGCGCGAGTCCGACCGGTTCACCGACCACGCCCGCATCACCGACGGGCACCGGCTCACCCGCGTCACCACCGGGCGTCGCCCCCCTGACGCCGGTGGGAACGGTCCAGGTCTACGACCCGCGGAAGAACGCCTGGACGGACGCGCCCGATCTGCCGACCGCGCGTACCCATCTCGCCGCCGCGACCGACCTCGATGGCCGGATCTACGCGATCGGCGGCCGGTCCGGCAGCTCGAACCAGCCCACGGACATCGTCGAGGTGTACACCCCGTCCGACGGAAGCTGGTCGGCGGGGAAGCCCCTGCCGAGCGCCATGGGTGACCCGAGCGCGGTCCGCGGCACCGACGGCAGGATCTACGTTCTCGACGCGAAGACCCTGGCGATCTACGATCCCGGCTCGGACAGCTGGTCGACGGCCGGAGCGCCGCCGCCCGCGAACAGGGCTCCGGTCCTGACGGCCCTGCCGGACGGCCGGATCCTGGCCGCCGGCGGCATCGGGGCTGGCGGCGGCTCCGCACAGCGGGCGGCCACCGACGTCTTCGCCTACACACCGGGTTCGGATGCGGCCGAGAAGGGCTCGTGGGCCCAGATGTCCGACCTGCCGGACGGCGTCGCGGGTGCCGCCGGGGCGACCGGCCCCGACGGCCGGGTCTACATCATCGGCGGGCGGGACAGCGCCGGGAACGTCACCGGGGCGGTGCAGGTCTACACCCCGAAGGACGACCGGTGGGCCGCCGGACCGACCAGCTCCCCCTCTACCCGGGCCGGGCATGCCGCGGCGACCGGTGGTGACGGCCGGGTGTACGTGCTGGGTGGAACGTCCAGCACCGGCAAGACACTGAACACCGCCGCCGCACTGAACAAGTAACGAACAACACCACCAGCCGGCGCCGGCCGCCCTGTCCCATGAGGCCGGCGCCGGCCGCCGGCCGCGTTTGCTGAGGTCAGTCCCGCTTGAATGCCTCCCGGCGCAACATCTGAAATAGCGTCGGGGCGCCTTCGCGGGTCGTCACGGCGACCGCCTTGTGCACGAACCGTACCTCGGTCACCTGTTCGAGCAGGCTCGCGGCCAGGTCCATGCGGCTGGTGAAGATACCCGGCGCCTGGTCCTCGTGAAGCTCGTAGCTCGTCACCCCGGGCGCATCGAACAGACCCGAGGGACGCATGATCGTCCAATCCAGGTTGCTGTCGCGCAGAAGTTCCTCCATGCGGCGCATGTCACGGTAGGTCGTCTTGCCGATCGTCGCGATGATCAGCGGCTGGAGGACCCGGTTAAGCAGGAAACCGCTATCGGCATGATGATGCGGCTCGGTGGCACTCGAGCTCACCACGACCACTCGCTTGACCCCGTGCCGGAACATCGCCGCAGTGATGTTCCGGATTCCGTCGCTGTAGATGTTGATCGGTTCGCGCGTGAACGGCACGCCAAGCGTCGACAGCACCACGTCGGCTCCTTCGACGGCCCGATCGACGGCCTGGGCGTCGTGCACGTCGGCCCCCACGACGTCGAGACGTTCGTGCGTAATCGGGAATTCCGCCGGTCGCCTGGTCACCGCGACGACGTCGTAACCGGCGGCCAGCGCCTGCTCGGTCAGCAGCCGGCCGGTCGGCCCGTTCGCTCCGAACACGACAATCCTTATTGCTGCGCTCCTCCTGACCCACGGGTACGCGGATCACCTGCCTGTCGGATGTCCGTCGGATGTCTGTCGGATCCCGCCGGACAGATGTGACCGCCGCGCCCACCGGCCACCGGCCACCGCCCACCGGCCACCGCCCACCGGCCACCGGCCACCGCCCACCGGCCACCGGCCACCGGCCACCAGCCGTCCCCAGGACCCAGACGGGTGGCGTCACGGGGGTGGCCCCGTCACATCGGCGGTGCCGCGTTCGTCAACTGCTCAGGAGAGGCTGGTCCGGAGGGGTGCAAGCGAGGGGTGCAGGCAATGGACGATGCGACGTGGCAGGCCGAGCAGTTCGAGCGCCAGCGCCCGCGGCTGCAGGCGGTCGCGTACCGCATGCTCGGTTCGCTCAGCGAGGCCGAGGACGCCGTCCAGGAGGCATGGCTGCGGCTGAGCCGCTCCGGCGACGAGGCGATCAACAACCTCGGCGGTTGGCTGACGACGGTCGTGGGTCGGGTGTGCATCGACATGCTGCGTGCCCGCCAGGCGCGCCGGGAGGACTTCGTGGGCACCTGGCTGCCCGAGCCGATCGTCAGCGCCGAGGACGGTGACGGCCCGGAGCAGCAGACCGTGCTCGCCGACTCCGTCGGCCTGGCGCTGCTCATCGTGCTCGAGACGCTCACCCCGTCCGAGCGGCTCGCGTTCGTCCTGCACGACATGTTCGCCGTGCCGTTCGAGGAGATCGCCCCGATAGTCGACCGGACCCCCGCCGCGGCCCGCCAGCTCGTCAGCCGCGCCCGACGGCGGGTGCGAGGCGCCCCGACGGTCCCGGACCCCGACCTCGCCGCACAGCGCAAGGTCGTCGCCGCGTTCCTGGCCGCCGCCCGGGCCGGCGACTTCGACGCCCTCGTCGCGGTGCTCGACCCCGACGTCGTGTTCCGCGTCGACACCGGCTCACGCACCCGGCTCGCGCCCGCGCTGCTCACCGGCTCCGCGGACGTCGCACAGCACACCGCCATCCAAGGCCCCCGCTTCGCGCGGCACTGCCAGCCAACTCTGGTCAACGGCACCGCCGGGATCGTCGCGCGCACATCGACCGGTGTCATCGCCATCGCCGGCCTCACCGTGCGCGACGGACGGATCGCCACCATCGACCTGATCCTCTACCCCGACAAACTCCACCGCCTGGTTCTCGCCGACTAGGGGTGTTTTTGACCGGGGTGTTTTTGACAGACCCCCGACAGACCCGGAGACAGTCTCGAATGTGTCAGCCTCGGATGTGGTCAACGGCCGGTGGGAAGGTAGGCGGCGATGATCGCGGTGGCCAGCGCGCGCTGCCTCTGGCCGTTGGGGTGGAACGCGGCGGAGAACGGCGTTCCGAGGGGGTCGACGTCGGGGGGACTGCCTGTACTGCTGCAGAGCTCGTGCCCGGCGAAGGCGTTCTCGGTGTCCACGTAGGTCACGCCGGCCGCCCTCGCGGCGGCGCGGATCGTGCTGTTGAGGTCGTGGACGGTCTGGTTGAACCAGGCCGCGTCGGCCGGCTGGATGCGTACCCCCAGCTTCCCGAGGACGCTGACCGGGCACGGGGCGTCCAAAGTGTCGGGGAACAGCCGGGGATAGCCCAGGACGAGGATCCGTGCCCCGGGGGCGAGGCTGGGGGCCCGTCGGATAGCCCGGTAGGTCTCAGTGAGTTGTGGCTGCAGGGTGTTCAGAGCAGTCCCGACGGCCGGTGCGGAGTGCTCCCGGCAGGACGGGAGAAGTGTGGTCACGTGCAGTGCCGCACAGTAGACCGCGATGTCGGCGAAACCGATGTCGTTGCCGCCGACGGTGAGGGTGACCAGTCCGACGGTGTCGGCCGGCCCGTCCAGATAGGTGTCCTGTGGTGGGGTGCCAGGCCCCTGCGACGTGGAGAAGTCCCGGATGCGTGCGCCCGCGCAGGCCCCGAAGGTGAACAGTGGATCAGACGTCGCGGACGGCGGCGGGTCCTTGGTGGCCAGGGCGGCGTGGACGAGAGCCGGGTAGGCGGCGGTCGAGCGTCGGCAGCCACCGAATAGCCGGTAGCTGCCCGGGAGGTAGTCGGCGACGGGGCCGGCTCCGTCACCGGAGGAATACGAGTCACCCAGCGCGACGTAGCGCAGCGCGGTCAGCCTGGTCCGCGAGGATCGTGAACGGCCGGACCGGTCGGTCGCGGTCAACTGGAACACGTAGTTGCCCGGAACCGGGAGGGTCACCGTCGTGTCTGGCGTGTCACCGGCGAACCGGGCCGGGGCCGGTCCCGACAGCATCGTCCACGCTGTGGATGCCGCGGGGCCGGTGACCCGGCCGTGCAGGGCCACCACGCTCAGCCCGACGACTGTGCGCGAGCGTCCGGCCTGCACGGTCACCATCGCCTGCCGCAAACGTGGCACCGTCGTCACAGATGGTTGCGATGTCGCTGCCGCAACGTTCTGTCGGCTACGGGATACATCCGCTGCGCCTGTGTCACGGCAACCCGCGACCGCCACGGCCGCCACCAGGCCCACCACGAGCATGCTCCACCGGCATCGCCCGAGATCGCTACCCGTCATACCGTCATGATGACAGGCCGTAGAGTGGAGTCCACGGATGTGGCGTACGTGGAGTAGCAGTCCTGCGACGCCCAGAGCAGGCCTGCGACACCCCAAAGTGGCGGTCTGTAAATCGGGGCTCCGTGTCGGTCATCTCCTTCACCACCAGGAAGATCGTCGCAAACTGGGCCATCCCCGGCGGCGGGATTCCCGACATGGGCAACGTCAACGCCGACGGGACCCGGCTGTGGCTGTCCGGCCGGCGCAGCAACGTCGTGTACGTGTTCGACACCGGCGGGAACGGCGGGAACGGCGGGCCGGACCCGACGACCGGCCGGCTGTTGACCGAGATCCCGGTGGGCCACGAGCCGCACGGGCTCGCCGTCTGGCCGCAGCCCGGGCGCTACTCCCTCGGCCACACCGGAATCATGCGATACTTCACCGCCGCCCGCGCCGCGACCTTCCCGCGCCACCCCCGACGTCATGCGTAGCTACGACTCCCCTACCTCTTGCTGCAACGGTCACAGGAACTCACCGACGGGAACCGGAAGGCGGATGCGCCAGGGCATGCCCACCGCCGTTCCCCGGCCTCGGCGGAGGGTACAGACAACGCGTCTTCCGTGGCCCCCTCGCAGACCTCGTCCCTCCCCGGCACTTCTCTGGCCACCCGCCGTGCGAGCTGTCGCCCGGCGAGCAGACCCTGCCCGGCCGCAAACAGGTCTTCCGCCGGCCCGGCACAAACGACACGATCGGCCTCCGGGACGAGCGTCCACCTTCCCTGGGTGAGCCGCTGCTGCGGCTCGTCATGCAGGGCGGCCGGCGGATCATCGGCCCGGCGACGTTGGGAGAGGTCGCCGCTTCAAGGCCGACCTCGCCGATCTTCCCGCCCCCGCCCGACGGCTGGTCGAACCGGCCGCCCTAGCC
>NZ_CDWTMO010000055.1:0-4944 GCF_977946435.1 Frankia sp. CgKIO3
GGCCCCACCTGATCAGGCCCCACCTGATGTAGACCTCGGTGTCGTACAGGTCCCAGCACCAGTCCCACACGTTGCCCAGCATGTCGTACAGGCCCCAGGAGTTGGGCTGTTTACCGCCCACGTCGTGGATTCGCCCGTGGGAGTTGCCGCGGTACCAGGCAATGTCGTCGAGCGGCCCGTACCGCGGGCCGCTCGTGCCGGCCCGGGCGGCGTACTCCCACTCAGCCTCGGTCGGCAGCCGGTACCCCTCGGCGCGGGTGTCCCACTCGGCACCCTCGCCGTCGGCCTGGACACGGTACGCGGGCGCCATCCCGTCACGGTGGGACAGGGCGTTGCAGAATCGGACCGCGTCCCACCAGGAAACCCCCTCGACGGGCAACCGGTCCCCGTGGGCCGAGCCCGGCCGCTGGCCGACAACCGCCGCGTACTGCTCCTGGGTGACCGGAAACGCCGCGAGACAGTACGGCGCGAGCTCGACCGACCAGCTGCGCTGCGTTCGCCGGTCGCACAGCGTCACCCGCCCCGGCGGGATGGAGATCAACGTGCTTCCCACGCCCGCGTCCATGGCCGGCGATCTTACCGAAGCTCGTCCGCACGGAGAGTCCCGGTAGGCGCGCGGGCTGTCCGTCTAGAGTGTTACTCTATGGGCGGTGTCGGGGTTATGGGAGGCGTCGGGGTAGCGCCCAGTCGGGCCCGGCTGGTGGACGCGGCCGTGGCCTGCGTGCTGGAGCAGGGCTGGGAGGCCACGTCCATGCAGGCGGTTCGGCGCCGGGCCGGTGTCAGTAACGGCAGCCTGTTTCACTACTTCCCCACCCGGGGGGACCTGGCCGCGGCCGTGGTGGGTGCGGGTCTTGCCGATCATCAGAGCGCGCTGTGGGGTGAGCTGCACACCTCGACCGGGCCCCGCGACGGCGTGATCCGCCTGGTCACCCGCCATCTGCGGTGGGTGGAAGAGCATCCGCCGCTGGCCCGACTGCTGCTGACCGCGCCGGTCGATGTCCTGCGCGGCACGATCGATGAGCGCACCGCCGCGGACAACCGCGGCTTCTTCGCCGCGGTGGCCGACTGACTGCAGCGCCGGGTCGGCAGGCTCCGCCGCGACGAAGGCCGGGTAGAGGGTCCGGACGGCGTGCTCGAAGGCGTGCGGCGGCACGGGCCGGTCGTACTCGATGGCAGCGTCCAGGCGCTCGTCGAACTCGGCGATCCAGCGCCGGTAGCCGACCACGAGGGGATCGTCGGCGGGCCAGGCGGCGTAGATGCGACGGTGGGCGAGGGTGAAGGGGGTCGGGCTGCGCCGGTAGGCGGCGGCGACGGTCCCGGCCGCGCCGGGAACCTGGTGGTAAACGCTGCTACAGGCGCCGGTGTAGGCGAACCGGTAGCCCTCGGCGTACAGGGTCAGCCACATCGCCCAGTCCTCGCAGTGCTGGAGGGTCTCGTCGAACCGGGCCGAGGTTCCAGTGTAGTTGCGGACGGTGACCGCTCCGGTGTGGATGAAGTTGGCGACCAGGTTGGCGACCAGCAGGAAACCGGGATCGAAGGGGTAGCCCTTGCGCAGGACGGCGGCGCCGTCGGCCGGCCGCGGTATGGCGTCGACCCAGCGGTCGCTGACCAGCGCCGCGCCGTAGGCCACCTCGACGCGGGGATCAGCCAGGGTGGCGGCGGCGACGGCCAGGTGGTCGGGCAGGAAGGCGATCAGGTCTCCGGAGGCGGTGGCGGCGCCCAGGTTGCGGGCGTGCGAGACGCTCCGCCGCTCTGGCAGCTCCAACAGGATGATCGCGAGCCGCCCGCCCCAGGCGTCGATGACCTGCTCGGGTGGGGTGCCGCCGTCGGCGACGACGATGACCTCGAAGTCGCGCAGGCTCTGGCGGTCCAGGCTGCGCAGGGCCCGGTCCAGGTGCGCGGGCCGGTCGGCGATGGGGATGACGACACTGATCACTGGCTGCTCCCGGCGTAGGGCTGGCAGCGGACTCGGGTGGTGGCCAGCTGCCAGGCCCGGCCGCCGGGCGCGGTCAGGCGCGCGGCGGTTCGGGCCGGGACGGCGGCCAGTCGGTAGATGTCACAGCGGGAGTTCCCGCCGCCCGCCTGCTTCGTGCGGATGCGGAGTTCCCGCAGGGCGCGGCCGTCGCGGCCGATCTCGATGCCGCGGCCGTGCTGGGCGTCGGTGACGAGCAGGGTTCCGCCCGGGAGTTGCTGGCAGCCTCCGGCGAGTTCGGTGAACAGCGCGTCTGGTGGATCGGCGTCGTAGGTGAACACGATCTCGCCAGTGGCGGGGTCGATCTCCAGGACGCGGGAGCGGCGCACGGCGCGCCCGTTGTCGAACACCAGCACGCTGCCGCCGGGCAGGGCGGAGGGCTGGTGCGGCCCGGACAGCTGGCCGGGTCCCCACCACCAGCGCACCGCACCGGCGCGCGGGTTGACGACGGCGATCAGGTCGAGCTCGCGCACCGCGACCAGGGTGTCGCCGTCGTCCCACAGGCCGGCCGGATGGGCGGGCACGGTCTCCAGGGTGTTGGCGTGCAGCACGTCGCACGGCGAGCCGGGCAGGTCCCGCAGCACACGGGAGACCTCTCGCCCGCGTCGCCCCGCGAGTCGGTGCAGGTCAGCGCATCCGGACGTCGCCGTGGCGCGGCGGGCGAGCTCGTCGTGGACTAGACCGCGCAGGTGGTCGACGGTGGCGAGCAGGTCGTACAGCGAGTGCTGCTCGGCTGGCCGCCCGCCGGCGTCGAGGACGGTGATCTGGTTGTCCAGCAGCAGGTACGGGCCGCCGGGCGCCGGGATGAGGCGGGGCTGCTCGGTCAGGACGTGCACCCGCCCGTCCGCGGCGACGTCCAGGTCGTGGTGGGCGGGCACCGGGGTGCTCCAGGCCACGCTGGAGTCGGGGCGGAGTTTTCAGCACCGCGTGCAGCGGCACGATCGCGTACAGGCTTCCGTCGGGGCCGAGCTCGACGTGGTTCCAGCCGCGCAGGTACGACGGCGGGTCGTCGCCGGGGTCGGGCTGCCCGGCGGCGTTGCTCCAGGCGTGTACGAGCCGGCCGTCTTGGTCGGTCAGGCACGCCACCGGGTCCGGGTACGACGCCGACGGCGAGAACAGCAGCAGGACGTCGTCCGGCCTGCCGCGGTCTGGGTTCTCGCCGGTCACCGCATCTCCTGGCGCACGGCGTCGGCGAGGCGGCGGGCGACCTGCTCGCCGAGCGTGGGGCTGGAGCCCGTCGCGGTGTAGACGACGCCGCCGACGGTGGCGGCGTCCGCCGGGAGCGGGAAAAGGTGATAGGTGAACCGGCGGGGCGGGTGGTGTGCGGGACGATGTGCATGACCAGGCTGGACTCGACCATGCTCGCGTGGTGGTCGACGTCGCGGGGAATGCCGGTCTCGGCGGCCAGGGCGTCGCGGAAGTCCTCGCCGACCACGTCCTACCAGTTCACGATCATCACCCGGGTGCCGGGGATGGCGTCGGTGATGATCCGCGCGGCCTCGCAGAGGAAGCTGATGTTGTCGATCGCGGAGTTGACGACGACGAGGCGGCGCAGGCCGTGGCGCGCGAGCCCGGTGAGCACCTCGGTGATCAGGCGGGTGAAGAGGTCGCCGCTGAGGTTAAGGACGCCTGGGAAGTCGCCGCCGAGGCGCTGGGGCGGTGTCGCGACCCCGTAGCCGAGGGTCGGGGCGATGAGGGCGCCGGGAAGGTCGCGGGCGAGCCGGCCGGCGAAGTAGTCGCTGATCATCGTGTCGGCGGCCAGCGGCAGGTGCGGGCCGTGGGGCTCGACCGCGCCCACGGGCACGATCACCACGCTGGCGGCTTCACCGGTGTCGGGAGCCGGATCGCGGGTCGCGTCGTCGAAGGCGGGCCAGGTCATCTCGCCGAGCAGCATCGGCATCCCTTTCCGGGCGGGTTCGAGGGGCGGGCTGGGGTCAGGCTCCGGTCCAGCCCAGGCTGGGGAGCCCGCGCGGCCGGAGCCGCTCGCCCAGGCGCAGATTGAGGAAGTCCTCCTTGTTGCAGCAGCCGCCGTCTGCGGCACACGGCGCCCAGGTCGCCCCGTAGTTCTCCAGGCAGAACCCCGCGTCCTGGACGCGGCCGACCGGGTGCAGGTCCTCGGCGGAGTAGCGCGAACAGCGGTAGGCCACCCCGTGGATGTCGATGAACAGGTAGTCGTGCCCTGCCCGGCACTCCAGACCCCGCGGGCCGGCGAGCGCGGTGAGCGCAAGCCTGGTCAGCGCCGGGTCGCGTGCCCGCCGGGCCTGCGCAGCCTCGCCGGGGTCGAACAGCAGCGCGTTTACGACGACGAAGCAGCCGTAGGCATCGCGGGCGAGCGCGGCGGCGTCGATGAACTTCTCCAGGCTGATCTGGCCGGGGTGCCAGGTCAGCCACAGCGACACCTTGGCCATCTCGGCGGCCTCGGCCAGCAGGGGCAGGCGACGCTCGAGCAGCGAGGCGTTCGACAGCAGCTCCACGTAGCGGACGTTGTCCTGGCGGGTGAGCCAACCGGCCTGTTGGAGGAAGAACGAGGACGTGAACGGTTCGCCGAGGCTGCCCAGGCGGACCTCGACCGGATGCGGTCGGTTCCCGATCCAGCCGACCACGGCCGCCAGCACGTCCCGGTCGGCCGGGTTGGTCCAGTCGTAGCGGCGGCTCTTGGACCAGTCCCCGGTCGACACGCAGTACGGGCAGCCGAAGTTGCACAGCCGCTGCCCGGCCACGTACCAGATCCTCATCGCGTCGGTCATGGCGGTCTTCCTCCCAGTTGGGTCAGTCGACGTTCTGGAAGTAAGTCGCCGCCCACGGCACCGGCCCGGTCGCAGGTGGTACTCGCGAACACCTCCACGCCGGCGGGCTCGTACCGGGCGCGGACGGCGGGCGCTTGTCACTGCGCACCACTCTGCACAGTGCAGGAACTCACATCGTGAGGACAGTATCTGAGTCCGGACCGAACGTGACAAGCCCCTGACGGG